>NZ_MUNH01000631.1:0-6570 GCF_002154615.1 Streptomyces recifensis | reverse complement strand
CGGGTGTCGACCAGGACGACCGCGCCGAGCGCGCCCTCGAAGAGGCGGTTCCACAGGAACCAGAACCGCTCCTGGCCGGGTGTGCCGAAGAGGTAGAGCACCAGCTTCTCGGTGATGCTGATGCGGCCGAAGTCCATGGCCACGGTGGTGGCGGTCTTGGTCTCGGAGCCGTAGTTGTCGTCGATGCCGATACCGGCCTGGGTCATGGTCTCCTCGGTGGTCAGCGGTCTGATCTCGCTGACCGAGCCGACCATGGTGGTCTTGCCGACGCCGAAGCCGCCCACGATCACGATCTTCACCGCGGCCTGGGCGGTCTGCGGGAGCCGCTCCTCGGTGCGCGGGCCGGGGATCGCGGGGACGGCGTCAGAGGCGTTGAAGTCCATGCATCACCGCTTCGAGGAGGGTCCGGTCGGGGAGCGCCTGGCGGACGATCGGGGCGCGGGCCTGCACCAGGTCGGCGCCGATCAGCTCGGTGATCAGCGCGGTCGTCGCGCTGAACGGCAGGCCGAGGTAGGCCGAGACTTCGGCCACGGACAGGGGCGCGGAGCAGAGCCGGAGCACGGCCGCCTGCTCGGGGGTGCCGGACGGCGGGGGCGCCGAGCGCGCCACGATCAGGGTGACCAGATCGAGCTGCGCCCGCCCGCCGTCGTGCAGTCCGGTGACGGCGTACAGCCGCTCGGGGCTCCCGGCCTCCGCCTCCTCGCCCGTGTCCGGGGCCGGGGGCGGAGGGGAGGGCGCCTCCTGCGGCATGCGCCGTTTGCGGCGCGGGGTCATACGGCCTGCCCGCCGCGCCGGGGCGGAGAAGTGAGGTGGGCGCCGATCCGCACGACGAGGTCGCGCATCATGCCGCCCATCCGGCCGGGCTCGCAGACCACGTCGGCGAGGACGGCGAGGTAGGCGTTGTCACCGGCGGCCATCAGATAGAAGTAGCCGCCGTCGATCTCGATGACGACGAGCTTCATCTCACCGCTGCTGCCGGGCAGTTCCTGGGCGACCGCCCCGGCCAGGCTCTGCACGCCGGCGCAGGCGGCGGCCACCCGGTCGGCGGGCGCGTCCGCACCGGTGAGCACGACCGTCGGGACCAGCGGCGAGGTGTACAGCGGAAGCGAGAAGTCCAGGTCGAGGCTGCCCGACACCACCGCCACCGCCGGAGCCGGCCCCTGCCCCGCCGCCTCCCGTGCCGCCGCGAACTCGGTACGGGCGCGAGCGGGCCGGTACCCCTCCTGCCGAACCGTTTCCGCACCGACCAGGACGACATCCGCGAGCGCCCGCAGCGTGCCGAAGATGCGCATGTCGGCCGCGCAGGAGATGGGCTGGGAGCGCCCGTCGTGCTGGGCGGCACCGTCGAGGGTCGAGACCATGTTGGCCCGCAGCCAGGTGCGGGGACCGCCGTCGTCGGAGGCGGGATAGGCGTACGCGGCGGCCAGTTCGGCCAGACTCCACTCACCGGCCCCGTCCGGCTCCGCACCCTCCTGGCGGGCGGTCCGAGCTGCTGTTTCGTCGGTCACAGGGAACAGGCGTCGCATTCGTGCAGTGTGACATGGCGATTAGCATGGGTAACCGTGTCCTCCACCGCAGCCTCCGGCTCCACCCCGCTGACCGACGCCGGTCCGCTGTCCCTGTGTGCGCGTGAGCCGCACGTCCCGGCCGACCGCCTGGTCGCGGAGATGGTGCCGCCGCCTCGCTTCGACTCGGTGCGCTTCGCCACCTACATCCCGGACCCGAACCAGCCCAGCCAGACCGACGCCGTGGGCGTGCTGGAGGGCTTCGCGGCGGGACTCGGCGACGCGCGCCCCGGCGAGGGCAAGCGGGGCCTGTTCGGCTTCGGCCGCGCGAAGACCAAGGCCCCGGCCGGCCCCCGCGGGGTCTATCTGGACGGCGGCTACGGCGTCGGCAAGACCCACCTGCTCGCCTCGCTCTGGCACGCCACCCCCGCCGAGCCCTCCCGCAAGGCGTTCGGCACCTTCGTGGAGCTGACCAACCTGGTGGGCGCCCTCGGCTTCCAGCAGACGGTCCGGACACTGTCCGGCCACGCCCTGCTGTGCATCGACGAGTTCGAGCTGGACGACCCGGGCGACACGGTGCTCGTCTCCAGCCTGCTCGGCAGGCTGGTCGAGGCGGGGGTGGCGCTGGCCGCCACCTCCAACACACTGCCCGGCAAGCTGGGCGAGGGCCGGTTCGCGGCGGCCGACTTCCTGCGCGAGATCCAGGGCCTGTCCGCCCACTTCCGTGCCCTGCGCATCGACGGCGAGGACTACCGCCACCGCGGTCTGCCCGAGGCCCCGGCGCCGTACACCGACGAGCAGGTGACCAAGGCCGCTTATCGCGCCGAGGGTGCCTCGCTGGACGCCTTCCCGCGGCTCCTGGAGCACCTGGCGAAGGTGCACCCGAGCCGGTACGGCGCGCTGACCGACGAGGTGCGCGCGGTCTGCCTCACCGATGTGCGGCCGGTGCCGGACCAGTCGACGGCGCTGCGGCTGGTGGTGCTGGCCGACCGGCTCTACGACCGCGAGGTTCCGGTGCTGGCCTCGGGCCTGCCCTTCGACAAGCTGTTCAGCGAGGAGATGCTGAACGGCGGCTACCGCAAGAAGTACTTCCGCGCGATCTCCCGGCTCACCGCACTGGCGCGCGACGCCAAGCCTTTGGTGACGGAGTAACAGACCGGGCGCCCTGTTTCTGATATTCCATCAACTTATGCGGGTCAAGGGCTGATTCCAGCCGCTTGACCCGCTTTTTTCACGCTTCCTACGGCGCGTAACCCGTCGTTAACCCTGCAAAGCCTCTCGCCGGGTTAACGTGTTTCTTGACCATCCATTGACCAATGCTTGGTGCGTGCAAGAGACGTGGGATTCCGCAGGGGGGTACGCATGTCCCGAGGCAGGACGCTCGGTGCGGCGCTCGCCCTGTTCGCGGTCGCGCTGCTCTCCCTCCAGCTCTTCGCACCCTCCGGACCCTTCGCCACCGCACATACGCTCGGTGAGGCAAAGGCCAACGGCGCGGCGGGGATTGTCCTCGTCGCCCAGCCCGCTGGCGACGGCGTGGACCTCGCCCGCGAACCCCGCCGCCCCAAGACGCCGCCGGTCGCCGCCCATACCGACCGGCACCGCCAGCGCGGCGCCGCGCCCACTCCCGCGCCGGAGCGCCCGCTCATATCCCGGCGGCCGGCCGAACCGGCACCGCCCACGCGGTCCGGCACGCCGGACGCCGGCGTCACCAGATCCTCCGGAGCCCACTCCACGGCAGTCCTTCAGGTCTTCCGCTGCTGACGGGCGGGCTCGCTCCCCCCACCACAGTCGTGCAAGCCCGACGCGCCGTCGAGGCGCGCCAGGAGGAGTCCACCATCATGCAGCCCCTCATCGACTACGCCCGCACGTTCGGCCGGCGCCCCGAGGAGTTCGCCCGCCTCGCCGAGGGCCAGTCCCCCCAGGTCCTGTTCATCACCTGCTCCGACTCCCGGGTCGTCCCCGCCCTGATCACGGGCGCCCGCCCCGGCGAGCTGTTCGAGCTGCGCACCGCGGGCAACATCGTCCCGCCGCACACCTCGGAGCACCCCACCAGCGAGGCCGCCACCATCGAGTACGCCGTCGAGGTGCTCGGCGTCCGCGACATCGTCGTCTGCGGTCACTCGCACTGCGGCGCGGTCGGCGCCCTCGTGCGCGGCGACGACCTGACCGCCGTACCCGCCGTGCGCGACTGGCTGGCGCACGCCGCCCCGCGCCCCGCCGGCGCGGCCGAGGACCCCGAGGTCGCCGAGGGCGTGCAGTGCCACGCGCTGACCCAACTGCTGCGTCTGCGCTCGTACCCCTGCGTCGAGCGCCGGACGGCACAGGGCACGCTCGCCCTGCACGCCTGGTACTACGAGGTCCACACCGGGGCCGTGCGCGCGCACCGGCCCGACACCGACACCTTCGAAGCCCTGTGAGCGCGCCGATGACCGGGCAAGGGCACATATCGCGCGCTCCGCATCTGCGGCGGGACTTCGCCGCGTCCCTCGTCGTCTTCCTGGTCGCGCTCCCGCTCTGCGTGGGCGTGGCCGTCGCCTCCGGGGTGCCGGCCGAACTGGGGCTGGTCACCGGCATCGTGGGCGGTCTCGTCACCGGTGTGCTGCGCGGCAGCAGCCTGCAGGTGTCCGGCCCGGCGGCCGGGCTGACGGTGCTGGTCTTCGAGGCGGTCAAGGAGTTCGGGCTGCCGGTGCTGGGCGCGATCGTGCTCGCCACCGGGCTGCTCCAGATGGTGATGGGAGTGCTGCGGCTCGGCCGGTACTTCCGGGCCATATCGCTGGCGGTCGTGGAGGGCATGCTGGCCGGAATCGGTCTGGTCCTGGTGGCCGGCCAGCTGTACCCGGCGATGGCCGCCAAGGCTCCGGACGCGGGGCTGGACAAGATGCTCGGTCTGCCGCGCGGTCTCGCGGGCGCGGTCGGCGACGGCAGGGCGCTGGCCTCGCTGGCGCTGTGCGCGGGGACCATCGCCGTCATGGTGGGGTGGAAGCACCTCCCGTCGAAGGTGCGTACGGTGCCCGGTCCGCTCGCCGCCGTCGGGCTCGCCACCCTGGCCGTGCCGGTGTTCGGCATCCGGGTCGCGATGGTGGAGGTGCAGGGGCTGCTGGGCGCCGTCCAGCCGCCGCCGCTCAGCGCCTTCGCCGAGTTCGCCGATGTGGCGGTGCTCGGCACGATCGTCGCGTTCACCCTGATCGCGTCCGCCGAGTCGCTGTTCAGCGCGGCCGCCGTGGACCGGCTGCACGACGGCCCGCGCACCGAGTACGACCGTGAGCTGACCGCCCAGGGCGTCGGCAACACGGTGTGCGGGCTGCTCGGCGCGCTGCCGCTGACGGCGGTGATCGTGCGCAGCGCGGCCAATGTGCAGGCGGGCGCGCGGACCAAGGCGTCCCGAGTGATGCACGGTGTCTGGCTGCTGCTGTTCGCGGCGCTGCTGCCGGGCGCCCTCGCCCACATCCCGCTGCCGTCGCTGGCGGGCGTCCTGATCTACTCGGGGGCCAAGCTGGTCCCGGTCAAGGCGCTGGCGGGGCTGTGGCGCGGGGAGGCGCTGATACTCACGGTGACAGCGGTGTCCATCGTGGCGGTCGGCATGTTCGAGGGCGTGCTGACCGGACTGGCGCTGGCGATCGTCAAGACCGCCTGGGAGGCGTCGCACATCAAGGTCACCGTCATGGACAAGGGCGCCGGCCCGGTGGATGCCTGCCTCTCGGGCAACGCGACCTTCCTCAGGCTGCCGAAAATTCTGGACAGCCTGGAGGCGCTGCCCAAGGACCGGCCGGTCCGGCTGGACCTCTCCGGTCTGCTGCACCTGGACCACGCCTGTCGCACCGCCCTTGAGAGCTGGGCCGAGCGGCACAGCGCGGACGGGACGGAGCCGGTACGGCTGACGTCCGGGGCCGGGTCGGCTCAACCGGCCGGGACACCGGCGGGCTGAGCCCGGACGGCCTGGGGGGCCGGGGTGCGACGGGAACGTTCCCGCCACCCCGGCCCCCTTTTTTTTGCCCACGGGTTCCTTGTCCACAGGGCATAGCTTCCGCGCACATACGGGACGTACTGTTGAGTAAGGGATTAAACGGACCTCTCGGTGACGGGGGCGACCATGTTGGAGCTCGTGATCACGCTCATAGCGGTGGCCGGCGTCATGGGTCTCGTGCTGCTGGCCGCGGCGATGCGTGTCGTCAAGCAGTACGAACGGGGAGTGCTGTTCCGGCTGGGACGGATCACCGGCGAGCCCCGCTCGCCCGGTCTGACGCTGATCGTTCCGTTCGTGGACCGGCTGCACAAGGTGAACATGCAGATCGTCACGCTGCCGATCCCCGCCCAGGAGGGCATCACACGGGACAACGTCACCGTGCGGGTGGACGCGGTGGTCTACTTCCGGGTCGTCGACCCGACCAGTGCGCTGGTGCGGGTGGAGGACTACAAGTTCGCGGTGTCGCAGATGGCGCAGACCTCGCTCAGGTCGATCATCGGCAAGAGCGACCTGGACGATCTGCTGTCCAACCGGGAGAAGCTCAACGAGGGCCTGGAGCTGATGATCGACAGCCCGGCCGTGGGCTGGGGCGTCCAGATCGACCGGGTCGAGATCAAGGACGTCTCCCTGCCGGACACCATGAAGCGCTCGATGGCCCGCCAGGCCGAGGCCGACCGGGAGCGCCGGGCCCGCATCATCAACGCGGACGCGGAACTCCAGGCGTCCAAGAAGCTGGCCGAGGCCGCGCAGCAGATGTCGGACACCCCGACCGCCCTTCAGCTCCGCCTGCTCCAGACGGTGATGGCGGTGTCCGCCGAGAAGAACTCGACCCTGGTCCTGCCCATCCCGGTGGAACTCCTCCACTTCCTGGAGCGGGGCGCCCGCGATCCGGCACCGGCCGGGGAGAGGAAGAAGGAGCCCGCCCCGGAGCCGGCACCGCCCGTCGAGCCCCTCCCCCTGTCCGGGGCACCGGGCCTCGACGCGGTCACCAAGACCCCCGAACTCGGCGCGATCCTCGACCAGCCGTCCACCGAGATGAGGTGACACCCCACCCGCCGCGCGAGTGACCCTCTCGCCGCGTCGGCGGGAGGGGTGTCACCT
>NZ_MUNH01000062.1:0-10668 GCF_002154615.1 Streptomyces recifensis | reverse complement strand
ACCGCGTCGTCGGGCAGCGGCGCGCCGGTACCGCCGGCGTGGCTTCGCAGCAGGCGCAGTCCGTGCAGGTCGGCGCCGTCCGGGTCGACGACGATGTGGCGGTTGGCGCCGACGCCGGTGGTCCGGCCGTAGACGGCACCCTTCGCCCCCAGCTCCACGGCCAGTTCGTAACTGCGTTCCGCCCTGGTCAGCGCGTCGGGCGCCAGCTTCGGCCACGCGCTGCGCCGGGCCACGCGGACCACGTCGGCGCACCTCAGTCCGGCGCCGCTGATCAGGATGCGGCTGGAGTCGGTCATCGCCACCCCTCTTGACAAGAGTTCATTCATTACTGCGAATAGCATGTAACTCTTGATTCATCCTGCTGGCAAGAACCCGCCGGCGAGAAAAAGAGAAGGAGAACCTGGTGCCCCGGTCGCTGCACGAGCTGCTCACCGCGCACCGGCTCACGCCCGCGCAACGGCGCATCGCCAGCTATCTGGCCGAGCGCCCGCGCGACGCCGCCGCGCTGACCAGCGCCGAGCTGGCCGAGCACGCGCAGGTGAGCCAGCCGTCGGTGACCCGTTTCGTCGCCCTGCTCGGCTTCGACGGGTATGCGGAGTTCCGGCGTTATCTGCGCGAGGCGACCACCGAGCCGGTGCCGGAGCGAGGCGGCAACAAGTTCCAGGCCGCCGTCGACGCCGACTTGCGCAACCTCGCCGCGCTGCGCGCCCAGCTCGCCGACGAGACCCGGCTGCGAGCGATCGCCGAGCGGCTGATGGCGTCGGTGCCGCTGGTCGTCGTGGGGTACCGCGTGTCGGCCGCGCAGGCCGCCTCGTTCGCCTACCTTGCCACCAAGATCCATCCGGATGTCCGGCTGCTGACCGACTCGGGCAGTGTGTTCGGCGACCAACTGCGGCACGCCCACCGGTGTGGCGCCCGAACACTGGTGATGGTCGCGCTCCCCCGCTACCCGCGGGAGTGCGCGGCCGCGCTCCAACAGGCTCGCACCCTCGGCCTGCACACGCTTCTGATCACGGACCGCCTCGTCACGGCGCTCACCCCCCTCGCCGACGACGTGCTGAGCGCGGGAGTCGCCTCCGAGTTCGTGTTCGACTCGCACGCCGCGGTCGTCTCGCTGACCGTGGCGCTGGTGGAGGCGATGGCCGACGCGGCCGGCGCCTCGGCCCGGCAACGACTGGAAGGTTTCGAAGACTATGCCGCAGAGCAAGACCTCTTCCTCCGGGAGTGACAACCCCGGGCCCTCGGGGGGCGACGGGGCGGCGACCGCGTTCGACGACGCTCCCCTCAACCGCTTCCACCTGCGCATCACGGCGCTGACGTTCTGCGCCAACTACTCCGACGGCTACGAACTCGGCATCATCAGCATCGCGCTGCCGTTGATCGCCCGGCAGCTGGGATTCGGCTCCGTGTGGGAGGGGCTGCTCGGCGCGGCGGCGCTGATCGGCATCTTCCTCGGCAGCGTGGTCGTCGGCTGGGGCGCCGACCGGATCGGCCGCCAGCGCCTTTACACGTACAACTTCCTGCTCATCTCGGTCGCGTCGGCCGCCGAGTTCTTCGTGACCGGCCCCACCCAGTTGTTCGTACTGCGTCTGCTGATCGGTATCGGCATCGGTGCCGACTACGCGCTGGGCCCGACGCTGGTCGCCGAGTTCGTACCGCGCCGCTACCGGGGCGGACTGCTCGCCTCCCTGACCGTCATGTGGACGGTGGGGTACGTGGTGGCGTTCTTCCTCGGCAACTGGGTGGTCGGCCTCGGCGGCGAGGCGTGGCGGTGGCTGCTCGCGTCCAGCAGTCTGCCGGCGCTGGCGGTGGTGCTGCTGCGGCTCGGCGTGCCGGAGTCCCCGCGCTGGCTCGTCGCACGCGGGCACCTGGAGCAGGCGCGGGCCGTGGTGCGCCGGCTCGGCGGCAAGGAGGAGGAGGTCGCCTCGCTGGCCCGTGTCGCGCGTGCCTCGGCCGAGCGCCCCCCGGCGCGCTACCGGGACCTGTTCGGCCCCGAGTACTGGCGACGGACGGCGTTCGGCGTCATCTTCTACAACGCCCAGGTGGTGCCGTACTTCGCCATCTATACGTTCCTGCCGCTGGTGCTGGCCAAGATCGGGGTCGGCGAGGAGGACACCACCAGCGACGGCATCCTGAACCTGTTCCTGCTGGGCGGCAGTGTGGCGGGCCTGTGGTTCGTGGCGAAGATGACCCGGCGCGGGCTGACGATCTGGTCCTTCGTCGTCCTCATCGCCGCGCTCGCCCCGATGGCGGTCTGGCCCGACGCGCCGAAGGCCCTGCTCTTCCCGCTGTTCCTGGTCTTCACCTTCACCATGTCGGCGGCCGTCAACCTCGACCAGGTCTACCCCGCCGAACTCTTCCCCACCGACCTCCGCAGCTCCGGCGTCGGCCTGCTCAACGGCATGAGCCGCATCGGCTCCGCGATCGGCACCTTCCTCCTCCCGCTCAGCCTCGACCACATCGGCTTCTCCCCCACCATGCTGGCCCTGACCGTGGTCCTGGGGATCGGCCTCGCGGCGTCGGTGGCGTGGGCCCCGGAGACGAAGAACGTGGCCCTGGACTGACGGACCCGCCGTCAGGCGGGCTGCCACAGCTCGACGCGGTTGCCCTCCAGGTCCGTCACCCATCCGAAACGGCCGACGCCCTCCATGTCCTGGGTCTCGTCGGCCACGTCGGCCCCCTTGGCGCGGAGTTGGGCGAGCATCGCGTCCAGGTCGGCGACGCGGAAGTTGAGCATGGTCTGCTGGGTGCGGGAGCCGAAGTAGTCGGTTCCGGAGTCGAAGGTCGCGAACACGGTCGGCCCGGTCCCCTGCTGCCACAGGCCGTGCTCATCCACGTCGAGACCCAGACAGTCCCGGTACCAGGCGTTCAGGGCCACTGGATCGGCGGCCCGCAGGAAGTAGCCACCGATTCCACGTACACGTTCCATGCGGTCATCCTGTCAGGACAAGAGGGGACATCCGGTCGTACGGGCCGGCGGGTCCGTACGACCGGGCTCGGGACTCGGTTCAGGCGCGGGGCGGGCGGGTCGCCGTCTCCAGGTAGAAGGCGTCGATGCTCTGGACGGCCTGTTCGAATTCGGCGAGGTTGACGGGCTTGGTGACGTAGGCGTTGGCGTGGCCCTGGTAGGCGCCGGTGACGTCGTCGGGGGCGGAGGAGGTGGTGAGGACGACGACGGGGATGGTCTGGAGCTCCTTGTCGGCCTTGAGGATCTGGAGCAGCTCGCGGCCGTTCATGCGGGGCATGTTGAGGTCGAGCACGATGAGGTCGGGACGCACGCTGTCCGGGGCGCGCAGGTGCTCCAGCGCGGCGACTCCGTCGGTGACCTGGACCAGGTTCCGGGCACCGCGCTCGGAGAGGGCCTCCTCGATGAGGAGGGCGTCCGCGACGTCGTCCTCGACGAGCAGGACGTCGAAGGGGCGGGTGGGGGTGGTCATCATCGGATGCTCCGTGGGTGCTTCAGTGGAGTGGGTGAAGAGTCCCGGCCAGCGGCGCCGGGCGCCCTGGCGCGTCATGTCGCTGGCCTCGCCGAGCTGGGGGTAGCCGGCACCCGCGCGGGCGGCCTCCACGGCCGCCGCACGCTGGAGGCGTTCGGCGGCCCGCTGGAGATGCGTCAGTACGTGCAGCCGGGTCAGCGCGTGCATGGGATCGTCCGGCGAGGGAACACGACCACGTGGCTCCGTGACCTCATGGACGATGCGCCGCGCGACCTCGTCGACCGCGGCGTCCGCGAGGGCGGCCATCTCCTGCGGGGCGGTCGGCACGACGAAGCTCTTGCCAGGCATGACCAGCAGCGTAAGCCCTCCGCATCGCCCGCGACAACAACGGTTGTCATCGTCGCTTAGGGTGTGGCTGCGCCGCTGTGATCGCGGCCGTCACCGCGGAGGAGAGCAGAGGATGACCGTCGTTGAGAAGCCGCCGCACGAGCGGGAGCTGTCCCGGTGGACGACTCGGCGCTGGCTTCGCCTCGGAGTCACCGTGGCGATGTCCGTCCTGGTGCTCCTGGGGGCCACCGGCGCCTGGGCGCTCGAGCGGACCGCGTCGATCAGCGACAACCTCGTGGACGTGAAGTCTCCCGCGCTGATGACCTCGATCCGGCTGGAGTCGGCACTGCTCAACCAGGAGACGGGCATCCGGGGTTACGGACTCACCGGTACCCCGGACTTCCTGGACCCGTACCGGCAGGGGCTCCGCCAGCAGAAGGTGTACACGAAGGAACTGTCGGACCTCCTCCGGGGCAACCCCGCGCGCCTGCGCGACCTCAAAATCGTGCAGGACCGTGTCGAGACCTGGCAGGCGCAGATCGCGCGGCCGGTAGCGGCCTCACCGACCGGCAAGCCCTCTCCTCTGGCCACCGAGAACGCGGACAGGGGCAGGACGGCCTTCGACGCCACGCGCGCCGCCATGGCCACCCAGCAGGAACGGCTGCGCGCCGACCGCGCGTCGGCGAGGGCGGACCTGTCCGCCACGATGCGCCTGCGGAACTGGATCTTCACCGCCATCGCGGCGGTCATCGTGGCCCTCGCGGTGATCGTCTCCGAGGCACTGCGCCGGGGTGTCACCGGGCCGTTGGAGCGGATCGGCGCGGACGCCCGGACCATCACGGAGGGCGACTTCCGCCACCCGATCACCCGGACCGGCCCCGCGGACCTGCGGCAGTTGGGCGACGAGATCGAGTCCATGCGCAGGCGGCTGCTCCGGGCGCTGGACTTCAGTGAGGAGGCCCGGCTGCGCCTGGACGAGCAGTCCGCCGACCTCAAGCGGTCCAACGCGGAGCTGGAGCAGTTCGCGTACGTCGCCTCGCACGACCTTCAGGAGCCGCTGCGGAAGGTGTCCAGCTTCACGCAGTTGCTCCAGCGGCGGTACGGCGGCCAGCTCGACGAACGGGCGGACCAGTACATCGAGTTCGCCGTCGACGGCGCGAACCGCATGCAGACCCTCATCAACGACCTGCTCGACTTCTCCCGCGTGGGCCGCGTCCACAACACCCACCAGAGCGTCGACCTGAACACGGTGATGAAGCGGACCCTCACCGCGATCAGCGTCAGCATCGAGGAGTCGGGAGCGGTGATCACCCGTGACGAACTCCCCACCCTCGTCGCCGACTCCACGCAGATGGGCATGCTCTGGCAGAACCTGATCGGCAACGCCATCAAGTTCCGTCACCCGGGTGAGACCCCGGTCATCCACATCTCCGCCGAACAGGACGGCGACTTCTGGCGCTTCGCCGTCACCGACAACGGCATCGGCATCGCTCCCGAGTACGCCGAAAAGGTCTTCGTCATCTTCCAGCGGCTTCACACCAAGGACCACTACCAGGGCAGCGGCATCGGCCTCGCGATGTGCAAGAAGATCGTCGAGTTCCACGGCGGCACCATCGCGGTGGACCTCACCCACACCGAGGGCACCCGCATCATCTTCACCCTGGCGAGCAGGCCGGCAGGGCCCGGCGAGTCGGACGAGTTGGTCCCGCAGGCGGTGACGCGCTAGGTGTCCGGCGACTCACGGGCGGAGCCAGGGCCGGAGCGCTGGGGCGGTGACGGGGCCTGGGAAGACGTACACCTCGGTGCGGATCTTCGATGCCGGCTTGTCGAACGTCGAGAACCCCGGCAGCCCCAGCCCGGTCTCCACCACCCGGGCCTTCGTTGCCCAGGCCGCCGACTCCGGACATACGGCGAGCTGGCCGGAGTCGGCGCCATACGACACGGCGGCGACGGGCGAGCACAGGGGCGATGGCCGCCCGCGCTCGGCCCAGCGCCCGGCGGTGACCCGCCACCAGCAGGCCACCCCGTACCAGGGTCGTGACGACGTCTCGGGTTGCCCTTCTCCTTGTGGGCATCGGCCTCAGACGAGGGCGGCGACCAGCAGGGCGAAGGCGGCGACGATGACGGCGACGCGGACGTAGTGGTAGCGGTCCCAGCGGTTCATTTGCTCCTTCCAGTCCGCGGGCCGGTTCTCGGGGGTCCACGTCTTGCCCCGGTTGTTGATCGGGACGAGCAGCAGGAGCGACATGATGACGCTCACGATCAGCAACGCGGCGGCGATGACGACGAGTCCGGCGCCGGAGCGGTCCCATCCGGCGATGACCCAGACCACGCTCAGGACGAGCGAGCCGATGTACCAGAACGGCATGAGGGCGCCGAGCATCCGGCCTCCGTGGGCGCGGGCGAGCTGGCCACTGTCCTCGGGAAGGGCGTCGAAGATCCGGTTCATGACGAAGGCGACGGAGAACTCCACCCCCACCATCAGGCCGACGATCACGGTGGTGAACACCTCGAGTGCGTTGAGCATGATGACCCCTCCTGGGACCTAGCGACGCTAGATGATGAGGCAACGCTAGTACTGCTCATGCTCGATTGTCTAGCGATGCTAGAGTCGGAGTCATGTCGGTACAGGAACGCAAGCAGCGCGAACGGGCGGAGCGCGAGCGCCTCATCGTGGCGACAGCCCGCGAACTCGCCGAGCAGCAGGGCTGGGACGCGGTCACCACCCGCCGGCTCGCCGAGCGCATCGAGTACAGCCAGCCCGTCCTCTACAGCCACTTCCGCGGCAAGCGCGAGATCATCGGCGCCGTCGCCCTGGAGGGCGCTGCCGAGCTGGCCGCGGCGGTGCGTGCCGCGACCTCCGCCGCGGACGGCCCGCGTGAGCGGGTCGCCGTGCTCGCCCGCGCCTACCTCGACTTCGCCGCACGCAACCCGGCGGTCTACGACGCCTTGTTCCAGCTCGACGGCGGCCTGGCGTACGCGCAGGAGGACACCCCGGAGCCACTGAAGGACGCCTTCGCCGCGCTGCTGGAGAGCCTGGGCGAGGTCGCCGGGAACGGTGTTCACCCGGCGCTGTTCACCGAGGTGTTCTGGGCGTCCCTGCACGGCCTTGCGACCCTGACCCGGGCGGGACGGTTGCTGCCGGAGGACGCCGCGCAGAGGGTGGATCTGCTGGTGGACCGGCTCGCCGTGGTCTGACACACCGTCCCGGCGGGCACGCAGCCGGGGCCCTTGGGGGGGGCCTGTCGGGCAGGGCCCGTGCTCGTCGTCCTGGACCTCGTCAGAACCCCCGGCGCCCAGCCGCGCGGGCGCCCGGTGCCTCGCGGGCGCCACCCGTTGCCGGAACTCGTCAAGAGCCGTCCGTGCCTCCCGCCGAACGGTCCCGTGCCGGGGGCCCCGTCAGGAGGCGGTGCTCGGTCGATTCGTAGCGGGCGCGTTCCCGGTCGGCGGAGGACCTGCCGGCGAGGACGGAGGTGAGCCAGCCGGCCAGGAAGCCGGCCGGGATGGAGGCGAGGGCCGGGGTGTTGTAGGGGAACCAGTCGAAGTCGGCCTCGGGAAAGGCGGAGAGGGGGGTGCCGGAGACGAGGGTGGTCCCGGGGGTGAGGGCGAGGACGGTGAGGGAGCCGACGATGAGGGTGGCGAGCAGGCCCGCGCGGGTGTAGCGGCGCCAGAAGAGGGTGTAGAGGAGCGCGGGCGCGATCGCCGAGGCGCCGAGGGTGAAGGAGAGGGTCGCCAGCGGCTGGAGGCTGCGGTGCTGGGCGAGGGCGGCCACCAGGATGACGGGGATGCCGACCAGCAGGGCGCACGAGCGGGCGAGGGTGAGTTCCCGCACCGGTGCCAGCGGGGTGCGGCGGGAGGCCGTCAGGTCATGGGCGAGCGCGTTCGCGCAGGCCAGCGTCATGCTCGCCACGGACGCGAGCAGGGTCAGGAACACCGCGGTGGTGACGGTGGCGAAGAGCAGGCTCTCCGAGCGCGAGAGACCGCTGCCGAACGCGGCCCGGGCGCCCAGCAGATAGGCCGTCGTGCCGTGCGGATCGGCCCCGGTGATGCGCGCGTGCCCGAGGAGGGCGGTGGCCCCGGTGCAGATCAGTACCAGCATCAGGATGAACAGGGTGACCGAGGACACCGCCCAGGACATGGCCCGCCGCACCTGGCGTGGCGTCCCGGCGGTGTACATGCGCATGGTGACGTGCGGCAGACACCCGGCGCCCAGCACGATCGCGCACTGGGTGCTCGCCAGGTCGAGCGCGGGATGCGGGCTGCTGGAGTACTGCAGCCCCCAGCGCAGGTACGCGGGCCCGGCCCCGCTCTCGCGCGCGGCGGTCCGGAACAGCGCCTCGGTGCTCCATCCGAAGGTGTGCAGGATCAGCCCGCTGACGACGAGCCCGGAGGCGAGCAGCATCACCGTCTTGAAGATCTGCACGAGCGCCGTACCCCGCATGCCGCCCAGCGCCGCGTAACTGATCATGAGTATCCCGGCCCCGACCACACAGCCGTTCTTGGCGGCGGGCTCGGTCAACCCCATGACGTAGGCGAGGAGTTCGCCCACCCCGGCGAGCTGGACGATCATCATCGGGACGAGCGCGAGCAGGGTGACCGCGCAGGCCGCGATGCGGACGGACCGGGCGGGATGGCGGTGCCCGAGCACATCGCCCATGGTGTAGCGGCCGGTGTTGTGGAGGGGCTCGGCGAGCAGGAACATCAGCAGGAGCAGGGACAGTACGGCGCTGAGGGCGAGGACCACCCCGTCGTACCCGCACAGCGCGACGATGCCGCCGATGGTGAGCACGGTGGCGGCGGAGATGTAGTCCCCGGCGATGGCGAGCCCGTTGCGCAGGGGCGAGAGGGACCTGTAGCCGGTGTAGAACTCGGCCAGGTCGTCCGCGTCCGGACCGGTGAGGACGCAGAGCAGCAGGGTCAGCGCGACGACGGAGCAGAAGGCGGCCAGGGACCAGGACTGCGCGGGACCGCTGAACTCCGTCACCGGCCTCCTTTCCGGTGCACGGGCGCCGGGTAGGACTGACGGGCGCGACGGGCCAGCGGGTCGACGAGCCGGTAGGCGGTGGCCTCGTAGAGCAGGACGGCCAGCCAGGTGACGGGGATCTGCACGAGGGCCAGGACGAGACCGGTGGGCAGTCCGCCCGGCCCCGGACGGGTCATCAGCGCGGGGGCTTTGACGGTCAGCGTGAGGAAGACGGCGAAGTAGCCGAGCGCGGCGAGGGACGCCACGCGCCGCTGCCAGCGGTAGGCGCGGCGCAGCATGCGCAGGGTGCGGTGGGGACCGGTGCGAGGGCCCGGCGGCTCCGTCGGACCATGTCCCGTCGACCAACTGGGCTCGCGGCGATCGGAGGGTAACTCGGAGCTGTCGTAGGACACTTCGTGATCTCCTGGCGGGGACCGGGCCCGGAAAGAGACGGACCGTGCGGGATGACCATGACGCTATGTCGACATGTTCCCTGCCGGGGGCCGTTCTAGGCCAGAGGGCACCCCCTGACCAGGCGGCGCCCTCCGCGTCCCCGTACTCGCCGCACGGCCACCCGGTCCCCGCTCGACGATTTGCCTGCGCGGCGGCCTTGAGGGGTGTCCTCCGCGCCTTAGCGATAGGTGAGCAACTGCCGCCCGTCACCGGTGAAGTGGGCGTGCTCGTTGAAGGTCAGCAGGGTGGTGCCGGACCCCCCCACGGCGAGGGTGGTGACGGAGGCGTTGACGGCCACCCGGTTCAGGGCCACGACTCCCTCGTGGGGCAGCGAGAGCAGCGTCCCGCACAGGGCGGCGAGGACGCCGCCCGAGGTGACGACGACCGCGTCCCGCCCCCGGCCGAGTGCGGCGGACAGCTCGGCCAGTCCGGCCGTGGCCCGCCCGGCGAACGCGGCCCAGGTCTCGCCGTCGGCGTCGGTCGCGGCGGGGTCCCGCATCCAGGCCAGCAGGGCGTGGTCGAGCAGGTCCTGCATCGAGGAGGTGCGGCGGGACGCGGGGGCGTAGCGGGCGATCAGGTCGAGGTGGTCGTACTCGTTCCAGCGCGCGTCCTGATGGACCGGTCGCTCGAATCCGGCGGCTTCCGCGAGGAGTTGAGCCGTGTCGCGCTGCCGGGTCAGGGTGCCCGAGACGACGTACGGATCTCGCAGGCCCCGGCGGGCGAGTTCCCGGCCGACGGCGGCCGCCTGGACGCGGCCGGACTCGGAGAGGACGTCGTAGTCGTCCGCCCCCGCGGAGGCTTGGCCGTGACGGACGAGGCAGATCAGTGGCATGGCGGAACTCCCGCTCCCCTTGTGTCGATGGTCGGGCGCTTGACGGAATGACCCTGCCGGCCGTGCTCGGGCACCGCCGGGAGAGCGGCTCCGCGAGCGGATCGCGTGGACTCTGCGCGCCGACAGCCGGGCTACGCCTCCGGCGGGGCGTAGGTCCGGAAGTACGCGGTGAGCATGCGGCGACCCTCGTCGATCGTCACGTCGTCCCCGTCCGGGGAGCGCCGGAACGCGATGTCGAAGAACCGGCCCGCGATTTCGAAGGCGATCTGCGCGACGTGGCGCGGGGTGTCGGCAGCGATGAGGTTCCGCTCGGTCAGGAGGAGCCAGAGCCGATCCGCCTGGGCCTCGTCGTAGCCGCGGACCAGCGCGTCCAGGGTCTCGTTGCGCCCCGCGAACCACAGCTCGGTGCAGCTCCGATGGCCGCGGAAGTAGGCGAGCACCGCGTCGATGAGGGCGTCCGCGACGCCTTCGATCGTGCACGGCTCGGAGGCTTCCAGCACACCGTTCACGATGGCGTCGAGCTGCTGGAGATGGTGCTGGAGCAGCTCGGCGTCGACCTGGTACCGGTCCGGGAAGTAGTGGTACATCGACGCGGTCGGAATGCCCGCCCGCTCCCCGATGGCCTTGAGCGTGGCCGCCTCGTACCCCTGCTCCGC
>NZ_MUNH01000630.1:0-2141 GCF_002154615.1 Streptomyces recifensis | reverse complement strand
CGCCCACCCCCGCGCGGCGGCAGCCAGTGGATCCCGCCGCGCGGGGGTGGGCGGCGGTCGTCGCGCGCGTCCCTGTCGTCCCGGTCGTCTCTCATGTCACTCCGTGAGCGCGGTGGCGACCGCGTCATGGTTGCGAAACCTTGGGCCTTCGCCTCACTTAACCGCTAGGCCCTGGGGAGAGGTTGCGGGTCATGCCTGCCGCACGGCCGTTCTGCACATGCGCGAACGACCCGCCACGGCCGGTACGGGACGCGGCGAGCGTCAGCGGTGGCCGTCGCCCGCCACCACCCCGTAGGTGACGGCGCCGAAAACCAGGTGGGGCACCAGGTCGGACACCCAGTCCGTCGGGGACCACGTCCGGGGATCGGTGACACCGAGCCGCGTCATGGAGGCGTCCGTGGCCGCCATGGCGAGGACGCCGGTCGCCAGGCTCCCCAGCCACCACGGCACCCGGGCACCGGCGCGGTGCGCCAGGGAGACGACCACGCCGGTGGCGACGCCCACGCCGATGCCGCTCAGCGCCCCGAGCGCGGCCAGCCGGTTCGACCGCTGCTCCCCGGTCCCGCCGACATGCAGGCCCACGTCCTCGACGAGCCTGTCGGCGGCCTCGGCGGGCACGTCACTGGCGGACCTGCCCCGCAGGGCCATGTCGGCGTAGGTGGCGGCGTTGAGGGCGGTGGTCCCGGCGGCGCCTGCCGCGCCGCCGCGCAGGATGCTGTGAATCATGCGCCCCCGAGTTCCCTGAACCCCCTCCGCGAACCGTGCCGCACCGCCGTACGGGTGACGGGCCTCCACACACCCGCAAAGAACCTGTCACACAAGGACCGGAATGCGGCCTCGGGGGCGGGCCGTTCTCCTTGTCATGACTGTTGGAGTAGCGCTCAACACGCCCGGCGCCGCGAACCAGGTCGACGCATCCGTTCTCCAGGCCCGCGAGGCCGCGGCGGCGGGGGTACGGTCCGCCTGGTTCGGGCAGACCTTCGGCGCGGACTCGCCCCAGCTGGCCGCGATCGTCGGCCGCGAGGTGCCCGGACTCCAGGTGGGTACCTCAGCGATCCCGGTCTTCGGCCGGCACCCCCTGCTCGTCTCCAGCCAGGCCCAGACCGCCCAGGCGGCCACCCACGGCCGCTACCACCTGGGGCTGGCGCTCGGCACCAAGCTGCTGACCGAGGGCGGCTTCGGTCTGCCCTTCGAACGTCCCATCGCCCGGTTGCGCGAGTTCCTCACCGCGCTGCGCCAGCTCACCGAGCACGGCGAGGCCGACTTCCACGGCGAACTGCTCACCGCTGCCACCCCGGTCCCGGCCCGCGTCCCGGGCGCCGAGGACGGCGTACCCGTACTGGTCGCCGCGATGGGACCGCAGGCACTCCGGGTCAGCGGCGAACTGGCCGACGGCATCCTGCCGTACCTGGCCGGGCCACGGGCGTTGGAGCGGGACATCGTCCCGGCGGTCAACGCGGCCGCCGAGGCCGCCGGGCGTCCCGCGCCCCGGATCGTGGCCCTGGTGCCCGGCGTGGTCACCGACGACGTCGACGCTGTACGGGAGACCGCCACCGAGCAGCTCGCGTTCTACGAGCAGATCCCGTCCTACGCCAGGGTCCTGGAACTCTCCGGCGCCCGCCGGGCCGCCGACCTCGCAGTGATCGGCGACGAGAAGACGGTCGCCGCGGAGGTGCGCCGCTACCGGGACGCCGGGGCGACGGAGGTGGTGCTGACCGGCACCGAGCTCGCCGGAGACGCGTCCCGGCTGCGCACCTACGCCCTCCTCGGCGAACTGGCGGACTGACACCCCCCTCACGCACGACGACGAAGGAGCACCGATGACCACCCACGCCCCCGCGACGGACCTCCACGCCTTCACCGAGTCCTGGCTCGACTGGTACCGGTCGCACGAGGAGAACCTCGCCGACCCGCACGGCTTCCTCGCGGTGACCAGCCTGAACTGGCTGGACGAGCACCCGCGGCGCTTCCCCGACGCCCCCGGCACCTGGCGCACCGGTCCCGAGGGCGTCACGGTGACCCTGGACGAGGGTGAGGAACTCACCGTGGCCGGGGAGCCGGTGCGCGAGGAGCACCACTTCGGTGTGCTCCCCGAGCGCGGCGGCGTCGAGGCGGTGTGGGGGGACGCGGTGATCGAGGTG
>NZ_MUNH01000629.1:0-3668 GCF_002154615.1 Streptomyces recifensis | reverse complement strand
GGAACCAGCTCCGGGCGCGCGAGGCACGAGGACGCGCGGTGCTCACGCAGGTCCTCTGCCCGGCGAGGCCCCCCGCTCCGCCTCCGGCCGCCCAAGTCCGCCCGCACGGCGTACGGCGGTGGCGGGAGGTTGACGACCGGATGGGAGGGGGAGCCGGGGGTCAGACCGTCTGCGGGATGTCCTTGGCGCGGCCCTTGATCCGGATGGAGGTGATGATCTCGACGATGCCGACGACGATCAGCCACCAGCCACCGACCAGGGTCAGCACGGCGATCGACTGGAAGGGGGAGTCGATCAGGACGATGCCGGCGATGAAGGTGACGATGCCGAGGAAGATGTGCCAGCCGCGCGCGGGCATCCCCTTGTCGGAGACGGCGGCCATGGTCTGCGTGATGCCCCGGATCAGCCAGCCGATGCCGATCCACAGCGCCAGCAGCAGGATCGACTGCATCGGCCCTCTGAAGCAGAGCAGGCCCAGCAGGATGGACAGAGCGCCGCTGAGGAAGGCCAGCACCCGCAGCGAGGTCCTCTTGTGCGTGCCGAAGGCGGAGACCAGCTGGAAGACGCCGCTGACCAGCAGGTAGACGCCGAACAGCACACCCACCGCCAGCAGGGTCGCGCCCGGCCAGATCAGCACCAGGATGCCGAGGATCAGCGAGGCGACGCCGGTGAGCAGCACGACCTGCCAGGCCGCCTGGGACAGCATGTGCAGCGGTCCCTCGAACAGCTCCTCCTGGTCGTGGCGCTCCCGCTCCGCGCGCTCACGGTCCTTGTCCATCCGGACCGCGTCGGGGCCGGAGGCGGTGCCGGGCCGGGCCTGGCCCGCGCCGGCGTTCGGTTCGTACGGGCCGCCCTGCGTGGGGCCGCCGATGGGAGGCTCGGTCATATTCCATGCTTGGACCGAACGGGGACATTCCGCCACTCGGGGGGCGCCCGACGGGTGTTACTCCTTCGCCTTGGCCGCCTTGGCCGCAGCCTTCATCTCCTGCTTGTGCGCCCGCACCTTGGCCAGCGACTCCGGCCCGGTGATGTCGGCGACGGAGCGGTACGACTTCGTCTCGCCGTACGCCCCGGCCGCCTCCCGCCACCCCTTCGGCGTCACCCCGAGCTGCTTGCCGAGCAGGGCGAGGAAGATCTGCGCCTTCTGCCTGCCGAACCCCGGCAGCGCCTCCAGTCGCTTGAGCAGCTCGGCCCCGCTGCCCGCGTCCCGCCACACCGCCTCGGCGTCACCGTCGTAGTGCTCGACCAGGTACTGGCACAGCGCCTGCACCCGCTTGGCCATCGATCCCGGATAGCGGTGCACGGCCGGCTTCTCGGAGAGCAGCGCGGCGAACTCCTCGGGGTCGCGGGCGGCGATGTCGTGCGCGTCCAGGTCGTCGGCGCCCATGCGGCGCGCGATCGTCTCCGGGCCCTTGAAGGCCCACTCCATCGGGATCTGTTGGTCCAGCAGCATCCCGGTGAGCGCGGCGAGCGGGCTGCGGCCGAGCAGCGCGTCGGCGTCGGGGTCCTGGGCGAGGTGCAGGGTGACGTCCATGCGGCCATGATCCCGCGCGCGGGATCAGTCCGCCCGCCAGTACCCCAGCGCGTGCACGCGCTGCCTGGGCACGCCGAGTTCCTTGCGGACGAACGAGCCGAGGGCGCGGGTGGTCGCGGTGTCGCAGGCGATCCACACGTACGGGTGCTCGGTCCCGGACAGGATCCCGGGCAGCTCGGCGCGGACCCGCTCGACCAGGTGCTTTCCGGCCTCCTGGCGCGGTATTTCGCGGATCTCGTGCCGCTCGGGGTCGGCGGCGGAGGGGAGCCCGTCGAGGGTGCCCTCGAACCAGACGGTCGCCGGGGCCGATCCCAGCTCCTGGAAGAGGGAGTTGATCGCGGGCAGCGAGGCGGTGTCGCCGACCACCAGGACGTGCGAGGGGCCGGGTTCGGGGTTCTGGAAGCCGGTGCCCTGGACGGTCGCCTCGACGGTGTCGCCCTCCTTGGCCGCGCGGGCCCAGTCCGAGGCGCACCCCTCGTGCAGGGCGAACTCCAGGGTCAGGGTGCCGGTCGCGGGGTCGGGGTCGACCAGGGTGTACGCGCGCTGGTGGGGGCGGCCGTCGGCGGAGAACCACAGGCGGACCCACATCGTGGGGTGCACGCCGGTCGCCGCGAGCAGTCCGCCGTCGGTCATCCGCAGCCGACGGTAGTGCGGGGTGACGTCCTCGGCGCCGGTCACCGTGAACGTGAAGTCCTTCGCCCGCAGCAGTCTGAGGACCGCGCCCTCCCAGCCCCGACCCTGACCCATCCTGTCCCCGCCCCTCGCGTACGATTCCTCCACCTGGCAGTGAAGTTAGGCAAGGCTAACCTAAAAGGGAAGGGTGCTCCAGGGTGACCACCGAGACCTACCGCGACGCCTGGGGCATCCCCCATCTGCGCGCCACCAGTGCCCGCGAACTCGCCCGTGCCCAGGGCCGGGTGACCGCGGTCGACCGCGCCTGGCAACTGGAGGTCGAACGGCACCGCGCGCAGGGCACCTCCGCGTCCTTCCTCGGCGCCTCCGCACTCTCCTGGGACGTCTTCGCCCGCCGCGCCCGCCTCGACGACACCGCGAGACGGTGCTTCGCCGCGCTGGAGAGACGCGACCCGGAGACCGCGGCCTGGGTCCGTGCCTATGTCGACGGCGTCAACGCCGGCCTCGCCCAAGGGACCGCGCGCACACCGGAGTTCGCGCGGGCGGGCCTGACCCCCGGCCGCTGGGAGCCGTGGACCCCGCTCGGCGTCTGGCTGGGCACGCACATCCTGTTCGCCGGCTTCCCGGCCAAGCTGTGGCGCGAGGAGGCGATACGGCACCTCGGTCCCGACGCGGTCGGCCTCTTCGCCACCGACGGCCCCGGCACCGCGGGCAGCAACGGCTGGCTCCTCTCCGGCGCCCGCACCACCACCGGCCTCCCCCTCCTCGCCGGCGACCCCCACCGCTTCCTGGAAGAGCCCGGCGTCTACCAGCAGATCCGCCTGTCCTGCCCCGAGTTCGACGTCGTCGGCCTCGCCGTCCCCGGCGTCCCCGGCACAGCCCACTTCGCCCACACCGGCTCCGTCGCCTGGTCCATCACCAACGCCATGGCCGACTACCAGGACCTCTACCGAGAACGCCTCCGCCGCACGGGGGCGGGGGTGGAGGCCCTCTCCCCCGAGGGGGTCTGGCAGCGGGCCATCCGTGACGTGGAGGTCGTCGAGGTCGCGGGTGAGGGCGCGGTGGAGGTCGAGGTCATCGAGACGGAGCGGGGGCCGGTGATCGCGGGAGGCCCGGAGGGGCTCGGCGGGCTGGAAGCAACGTGGGCCCCCTCAGGCCGTACGGGTGACGCTCCCCCCACGGCCATCGCCCTCCGCTACCCGCCCCGGGTGACGGAAGACCTCGGCTTCAGCGCCCTCCTCCCCCTCCTCAGGGCTCGCACGGTCGCCGACGTCGACAGGGCCCTGGACGCCTGGGCCGAGCCCGTCAACGTCGTACAGGCCGCCGACACCACAGGCGCCGTACTCCACCGAGTCGCCGGCAAAGTCCCCGTCCGCCCCCGTACCAACAGCCTCCGCGTGGTCCCCGCCTGGGAAGAGGGCCACGCATGGCGGGGCTGGCACACGCCCCCCTACGCCACGCTGGACGACGGCATGGCCGTGATGGCGAACCAGCGCGGCCC
>NZ_MUNH01000628.1:0-7225 GCF_002154615.1 Streptomyces recifensis | reverse complement strand
CTCCAGCACCCCCGCGCCGTCCCCCAGGGTCAGCCGCAGCACGGCCCACCACCACACCGCGCCGAACCCCAGACCTGCCCCCCAGCGCACTATTCGCCCGTCCATGGACCCGCCACCTCCAGCCGGAGACGCTAGAACACCACCTGCCACCTGCGGGAGGCGCACCGAAGGGCTCACCGGAGCAGCGCCGGGCAGACACCCGGTAGGACCGGCCCGGAAGCCCGGTTGTTCTAAGCGCTCTCGGCCTGAAACATCCAATGGTGTTTCTCGAGGTCGCCCGTGATCTGGATGAACATGTCCTGGGTCACGGGGTCGGCGTCGCCCGTGGCGTTCACCCGCTCCCGCATCCGGCCGATGACCGCGCCGAGGGCGGCGACCATCCCGGCGACCGCGTCCGTGTCCTTGATCCAGCCGGCCGGCGGGACCTTGATGCCGGTACCGGAGGCGACCGTGGACGCCCGCCCGTCCGGCGGGACACCCAGCGCCGAGGAGCGTTCGGCGACCAGGTCGGAGGCGGTGCGCGCGGACAGGACCACCTCGTCGAGCTGGAGGTGGATGGACCGGAAGCGTGGCCCGACCACGTTCCAGTGGATCTGCTTGGCGACCAGCGAGAGGTCGACCAGGTCCACGAGCGCCCCTTGAAGCGCCTCGGAGACGGTCTTCAGCTCGGCCTCGGGAAGGGAACTCTTCACCACGTACATCCGCTGTCCTCGGGTCCTCGGCGGGCTTGGGGTCCCTCCCACCATGACCGGGCCGCCCGCACCGGGCAAACGGAGCAAAGAACCCGGAAACCATCTGGACACGCGCATGAGAAAGCCCCGGCCGCGCCTCACCTGAAAGATCCAGGGAGGCCCGGCCGGGGCTCACACGTATCGGGCGCTAGGCCGCGTGCGCGCAGGTCACGCGGCGACCACGTCCACCGCTTCGGCGGGTGCCTTGATGGTCACCCGTTCCGGTGGCACACCGGTCACCGACACGGAACCCAGCATCGGCCGGACCGGTGCCGGTACGCCGTCGGTGGCGGCGGCGGACTGGGCCAGCTCGGCGAGTGCGAGTTCGTCACTCACCTCACGCATGAGTTCCGACATCCGTACGTCCAGCGCGTCGCAGATCGCGGAGAGCAGCTCGGAGGAAGCCTCCTTCTGCCCCCGCTCCACCTCGGAGAGATAGCCGAGTGAGACCCGGGCAGACGAGGAGACTTCGCGCAGAGTACGGCCCTGGCGCTGGCGCTGCCGACGCAGCACGTCACCCAGCAGGCGACGGAGCAGAATCATCGGTGGCTCCCTCCTCGGACCGCGTAGCCGCATCCTTCTCGCCCCACCGTACCGCCTTGCGCCGCGGCCGTGCGGGGAGCGATGTCGTGTTCACTCAGGGCTGCAAACATCAAAACCCCCCGTTCCGTTCCGTATCCTGTGCCCGCTCATTTCCGGTCTGTTCGCCCGCAAGCTCCGCAAGAAGCAGTGCGAGTACGCTCCGTACACTCTCCATACGAATTTCCGCACGGCCGCCGTTCAACCGCAGGGCCTCCACTTTTCCGCCGGAGGCGGAAGGCGAACCCTGCCGGAGAGGTCCGTCGACGGCCACGTACACCGTGCCGACCGGCTGTCCGTCCTGCGGATCGGGGCCGGCCACCCCGGTGGTGGCGATGCCCCAGTCGGCACCGAGGGCCTCCCGCACACCGGCCGCCATCTGGGCCGCGACCTGCGGGTCCACCGCGCCGGACCGCTCCAGCAGACCGGCGTCGACGCCGAGGAGCCGGTGCTTCAGCTCGGTGGCGTAGGCGGTGACCGAACCCCGGAACACCTGGGAGGCGCCGGGGACCGAGGTGATCTCGGCGGCGACCAGACCACCGGTCAGCGACTCGGCCACGGCGAGCGTCTCGCCGTTCACCGTGAGTAGCCGCACCAATTCGGTGGCCGTGGGGTTCACGCTTCTCGCTCTTCCAACGCCGCCGCCCGCTCCGCGATTCCCCGGCGGCGCAGCACCATGGCCTGTCTCACATAGTCGAGGCCGGTGACCACCGTGAGGACGACTGCGGCCGCCATCACCCAGAACCGCAGGGTCGCCAGCCAGCCGGTCAGCGCGAGCACGTACATGCCGACCGCGACGCCCTGGGTGAGCGTCTTCAGCTTGCCGCCCCGGCTGGCCGGGATGACCCCGTACCGGATGACCACGAAACGCAGCAGGGTGATGCCGAGTTCCCGGCCCAGGATGACCACCGTCACCCACCAGGGCAGGTCGCCCAGGGAGGACAGGCAGATCAGCGCCGCGCCCATGATCGCCTTGTCCGCTATCGGGTCGGCGATCTTCCCGAAGTCGGTGACCAGGTTGTAGGTGCGCGCCAGGTGCCCGTCGAACAGATCGGTGATCATGGCGACCGCGAAGGCCGCCCAGGCGAAGGAGCGCCAGGCCGGGTCGTAGCCGCCGTCCGCCAGCATCAGCGCCACAAAGCCCGGCACCAGGAGCAGGCGGAGCATGGTGAGCAGATTGGCGACGTTCCAGACGCTGGCCTGGTTGACGGCCGCGGCCGCGAGCTTGCCGCCGCGCGGGTGCCGCGCCTCCATGGCGGCGGCGGGGTCGGAGACCTCCGGAGCACCGTCGACGGCGTGGCCGGTCGCGCCGCGCGCGCCGGAGGAGCCGCCCGAGGCGGATGCCGGGACTCCGGTCATCTGGCCGCCTCCTCGCTACACACCGACGAGCCCGGAAGCGGCTCGGCCACCAGGTCGACCCCCTCGGTGCCGACCACCTTCGCCTCGACCATACGTCCCACGGCGAGACCCTCGCCGCTCGTGAGCAGCACCTGGCCGTCCGTCTCCGGGGCCTGGTGGGCGGCGCGGCCGTACACCCCGTCCTCGCCGTCGACGGACTCCACCAGGACGCGCACGGTTTCCCCCATGCGCTCCTCGGCGCGCTGCGAGACGAGTTCCTCGGCGAGCCGGGAGATGTGGGCGAGGCGCTCGGCCACCACGTCCTCGTCGAGCTTGGTGTCGTACGTGGCCGCCTCCGTGCCCTCCTCGTCGGAGTAGCCGAAGACGCCGATGGCGTCCAGGCGGGCGCCGGTCAGGAAGCGCTCCAGCTCGGCCAGGTCGCCCTCGGTCTCGCCGGGGAAGCCGACGATGAAGTTGGAGCGGACACCGGCCTCGGGGGCCTTGTTCCGGATGGTGTCCAGCAGCTCCAGGAAGCGGTCGGTGTCACCGAAGCGGCGCATGGCGCGCAGCACGTTCGGCGCGGAGTGCTGGAAGGACAGGTCGAAGTACGGCACGACCTTCGGGGTGGAGGTCAGCACGTCGATCAGGCCGGGGCGCATCTCGGCCGGCTGGAGGTAGCTGACGCGCACCCGCTCGATGCCGTCGACCTCGGCCAGCTCGGGCAGCAGGGACTCCAGCAGGCGGATGTCGCCCAGGTCCTTGCCGTAGGAGGTGTTGTTCTCGGAGACCAGCATGACCTCCTTCACACCCTGCTCGGCCAGCCAGCGCGTCTCGTTGAGGACATCGCTGGGGCGGCGGGAGATGAAGGAGCCGCGGAAGGACGGGATGGCGCAGAAGGAGCAGCGCCGGTCGCAGCCGGAGGCGAGCTTGACCGAGGCGACCGGGGAGCCGTCCAGGCGGCGGCGCAGGGGCGCGCGCGGGCCGGAGGCGGGCGCGAGGCCGTCCGGGAGGTCGGTCGGGCCGTGGCCGGGCAGGGCGACGGCGGCCGCGGACTCCTGGCGCTCGGCCGGGCTGATCGGCAGCAGCTTGCGGCGGTCGCGCGGGGTGTGGGCGGCGTGGACCCCGCCGGACAGGATGGTCTGGAGGCGGTCGGAAATGTCGGCGTAGTCGTCGAAGCCGAGCACGCCGTCGGCCTCGGGCAGTGCCTGGGCCAGTTCCTTGCCGTACCGCTCGGCCATGCAGCCCACCGCCACGACGGCCTGGGTTCTGCCGTGGTCCTTGAGGTCGTTGGCCTCCAGGAGGGCGTCGACCGAGTCCTTCTTGGCGGCTTCGACGAACCCACAGGTGTTGACCACGGCGACATCGGCGTCGGCGGCGTCCTCGACAAGCTGCCAGCCGTCCGCCTCCAAACGGCCTGCGAGCTCCTCCGAGTCCACCTCGTTACGGGCGCAGCCGAGAGTGACTAGTGCGACGGTACGGCGTTCAGGCATGGGCTCAAGACTACTTTGTCTGTCCCGCACCCCATGTCGACGGGGTTGGCCGTTGTCGGCCAACCCCGTCCGTGTCCGCTCGCTCCTGGCGCCCGGAAGGCGTCACCCGACCTCGGGGTCGCCCTTGGTGTACGTGAGCCGCTCCACGGCACCGGGCCGGAAGTCGTCCTCGATCTTCTTGCCGTTGACGTACAGCTCGATCGCCCCGGCGTCACCGAGAATCAGGTTGATCTTGGTGCTGTCCTGGAAGGTCTTGGACTCGCCCTTGTTGAGCAGCCCGTCGAACAGCATGCGCCCGTTGTGATCCTTCGCGGAGATCCAGCTCCGCCCGCCCGGCGCCGTGACCCGGACGGTCACCTTGTCCTGCGGGGCGGCCGCGATGGCGCTGTCGGAGGGGTCGGACTTCGGCGTGGCGGACTGCCCCGTCTTCGGGGTGGGCGCGGCCGACTTGGTGGCGGACGGCGAGGCGTTGCCCTCGACGGCCTGGGTGTCCGTGTCGCCGCCGGTCTGGGACTTGATGGCGGTGAAGCCGACGAAGCCGATGACGACGACGATCGCCGCGACCATGGCCGCGGTCCAGTTGGGACCCCGGCGCTCGGGACGGATGCGTTCCGCCTCGAACAGGGGGGCCGCCGGGGTGGGCGCCGGCCGGCCGCCGTGCTCGGCGTCGAACCGCGCGATGAGCGGGGCGGGGTCGAGGTGGACCGCCTTGGCCAGGTTGCGGATGTGGCCGCGCGCGTACACGTCGCCGCCGCAGGAGGAGAAGTCGTCCTCCTCGATGGCGTGCACCATGGCGAGGCGGATGCGGGTGGCGTTGCTGACGTCGTCCGCCCTCAGACCGGCCGCGACGCGGGCCTGACGCAGGGCGGTGCCGACGGAGGGACCGTCGGCCTCGGGGGGGTCGGTGAACGGGGGCTCGTCTTCGGGGGAGTTGCTGCCGATGGACACGGGGGCGCCTTTCGAGCGTGTGAGCCACCTGTGCTGAGCGTTCAGTCTAGGCGGGGTACGAAAGGGTGGGGCAAGCGGGCGAACGAACTTGTACGCCATCGGATTGGCCGGTCAGCCCGACGGCGGACGGGAGCGGGAGGCCCAGGCCGGTACCTGCGCCCCTGCTCTCGCTCAACTTGACGTACTGCAAAGGGAAACGGTTGCCCGCCGATGTTTAACGGGTGGATCACGGTGGTGCCGCCACCCGGCGCAGTCCCGACACGCCGGGTGGCCCGAAGCCCTAACCGTCAGACTCCCCGCGAATCACGGCGAGCACGCCGTCCAGTTCGTCAGGCTTCACAAGAACGTCACGAGCCTTGGAACCCTCGCTGGGCCCGACGATGTTCCGGGACTCCATGAGGTCCATCAGCCGGCCCGCCTTGGCGAAGCCGACCCGCAGCTTGCGCTGGAGCATGGACGTCGATCCGAACTGCGTGGAGACCACCAGCTCGGCCGCCTGGCACAGCAGGTCGAGGTCGTCGCCGATGTCCTCGTCGATCTCCTTCTTCTGCTTGGTGCCCACGGTGACGTCGTCCCGGAAGACCGGCGCCATCTGGTCCTTGCAGTGCTGGACGACGACCGCGACCTCTTCCTCCGTCACGAACGCGCCCTGCATACGGGTCGGCTTGCTGGCGCCCATGGGCAGGAACAGCCCGTCGCCCTTGCCGATCAGCTTCTCGGCGCCGGGCTGGTCGAGGATGACGCGGGAGTCGGCCAGCGAGGAGGTGGCGAAGGCCAGCCGGGAGGGGACGTTGGCCTTGATGAGACCGGTGACCACGTCCACCGAGGGCCGCTGGGTGGCCAGCACCAGGTGGATGCCGGCGGCGCGGGCGAGCTGGGTGATGCGGACGATCGCGTCCTCGACGTCACGCGGGGCGACCATCATCAGGTCGGCCAGCTCGTCCACGATCACCAGCAGGTACGGATACGGCTGCAGCTCGCGCTCGCTGCCGGGGGGCGGGGTGACCTTGCCCTCGCGGACGGCACGGTTGAAGTCGTCGATGTGCCGGAAGCCGTAGGCGGCGAGGTCGTCGTAGCGCAGGTCCATCTCGCGCACCACCCACTGCAGGGCCTCGGCGGCCCGCTTGGGGTTGGTGATGATCGGCGTGATCAGGTGCGGGATGCCCTCGTAGGCGGTCAGCTCGACGCGCTTGGGGTCGACCAGGATCATCCGGACGTCCTCGGGGGTCGCCCGCATCATGATCGAGGTGATCAGGCAGTTGATGCAGGACGACTTGCCGGAGCCGGTGGCGCCGGCGACCAGCATGTGCGGCATCTTGGCCAGCGAGTGCATCACATAGCCGCCCTCGACGTCCTTGCCGAACGCCACCAGCATCGGGTCGTCGTCCTCGGCGGACTGCGCGAGCCGCAGCACGTCACCGAGGTTGACCATCTCCCGGTCGGTGTTGGGGATCTCGATGCCGACCGCCGACTTGCCGGGGATCGGGCTGATGATCCGCACGTCCGGGCTGGCGACTGCGTACGCGATGTTCTTGGCCAGCGCCGTGATCCGCTCGACCTTCACGGCCGGGCCGAGCTGGACCTCGTAACGGGTGACCGTCGGGCCGCGGGTGAAGCCGGTGACGGCGGCGTCCACCTTGAACTCGGAGAACACCGTGCGCAGGGAGTCCACGATGGCGTCGTTGGCCGCGCTGCGCGCCTTGCCGGGGCCGCCCCGGGTCAGCAGGTCCAGCGAGGGCAGCGAGTAGGTGATGTCCCCGGAGAGCTGGAGCTGCTCCGCGCGCGCGGGCATCTCGCGTGGCACCTCGGGGGGCGCCTTGGTGAGGTCGAGGACGCCGGAGTCGGTGTTCTTCCTGCCGGGCACGGGCTTGGACGACGGCGCCGCGGAGGGCACGGGGACCGGAGTGGTCTCCTCGCGGTCCCCCACGCTCACGCCCTGGGTGAGGTCGGCGACGACCGGGGACGGCGGCATGCCGTGCTGCACGGCGCCGTCGAGCGCGGCGTTGGCCGCCGAGGCGACGTCGATCGCGTCCATCTCGCGCGGCTCGGACTGCGCGGCCCGGCGGGGGCGGCGGCGCCGGGTGAGCGCCTCGTCCTCGGCGGCGTCGGGGTCGTACGCCTGCGGGCCGCCGCGGCGGC
>NZ_MUNH01000627.1:0-2563 GCF_002154615.1 Streptomyces recifensis | reverse complement strand
GGGCCCAGCCGCTCGGCCTGCTGCATCGGGAACGAAGCGGCGCTGAAGACGTGCCCGTCCGCGCAACGGACGACGGTGCGTTCCATCAAGTCCCTCAAGTCCCTTCCCCAGGAGCCGCGTCGGGCTCACTCCCCCGACGCCGAACGCCACATTACGGGACCAACCGGAACCTGACCCAGGCGGCACTCCCGCCCGGACCCACCCATGAGGTACAGTGAGCGAGCGTTCGGACGCCGACTGCACCCCAGTCGATATGTCCGTATTGCGCGGGTGTAGTTTAATGGTAGAACATCAGCTTCCCAAGCTGAGAGCGCGAGTTCGATTCTCGTCACCCGCTCTTCGAGAAAGGGCCCAGGTCACCGACCTGGGTCTTTTTTTGATGTAGTCCGATGATCTCCCCTGCTACTGTCGCCCTGCTCGCGCGCGGAAGAGTGGCGAATCTCTGAGCGCCCCCCTCGCGTCGAGTGCCCTGGGGAGGGACTCTTCGTGTTTCGTCCGCTGGACAAGCGGGCCGGGCGCCGTCGGCGCGCGCTCGGTCGTATCGCTCTCACCGTCACGCTGTCCGTGACCGCCGGAATCGGTGTCGCCGCGGGGACGGCCGTCGCCGACGGGCCCGGCGATGCCGTCGTCGTGACGCCGGGCGCGCGTTTCGTGCCCCGCGCCACCATCGTGCTCAACGCCGGTGAGACCGGCTTCCTCACCGCTCAGGAGGGCGACGACCGCCTTCGCTGGATCGACTACGCCACCGGCGCGACGACCATCCTCGACCAGCGACTGCCCAAGCCGCTCGAGTACGACGTGGACGCCTACCGTTTCAAGCAGTACCCGGAGGACTTCGGCCACGGCTCGGACACGGTCGCCCTCTACTCCGCCTCCCCCTCCCCGCATGTGACGCTCCAGCAGCGGGCCGGCGGCGGAACGACCGTCACGGTGCCGGTCCCCTCGGGCCAGACGTACGTGGGAACGTACGGGGACACCGTCATCACCCGGACCGGCGCCGAGAACGCCGTCACCGACCTGCACCTCCTGCGCATGGCGGACGGCGAGGTGCGGGACCAGCGGCTGGAGGGGCTGCCGGAGGGGTGGAACCTCACCATCAGTGAAGGCGACGCCCGGTCCGTCGCGGTGCGCGGCATCAAGTGGGAGGACACCACCATGTCCCAGGGGTGGTGGGTCGTCGACCTCGCCACCGGGAGTGTCAAAGCGCTGTCCACACGGGGCGAGAGCGTCTCCTTCGACCGGGACACCGTCTTCCAGTCCGGCGCCCCCTCCAACGACGCCGCCCTGGTGTACCGCCGTGACGACCTGGACGCCGAACCCACCACCGTCGACCTGAGAGACGTGGCCGGATACGCGGACGTCGTCCGCCGTCTCGGCGACCGCTTCGTCACCGTGACACCGCCCAACCCCGGCGACAACGAGTACCGGGGCAACCAGCTCGTCCTGCGCGACACGGCGGGGGACACTCAGTTCCTGCTGGATGTCGCCTCCCCCGCCATCAGTCGCACGCCCGACGGCTCGCTCCTGGTGGCCGGAGCGGAGAAGAGGACCGACTTCGGCGCCCTCGACTGGGGGTACTACCTCTTCACCCCCGCCGCCGACGGCACCGTCATCCGCAAGCGCCTGGCGGACATCGAGGACCGGGAGGCCAAGCCGGCCGGCATCTCCTTGGGCAGCGGCATCCTCACCACGGCCGACGACTCGCAGTACTACAGCCCCGGTACCTACATCGGCGGTTACCGCAGCACCTGGCTGAAGACCTCGGGCCGTCCCGAGGAGCTGAGGTCGACCACCGACGGCCTCGTGTCCGGCAGGGACGACGACTCGTGCAGCCCCACCTACGGCACCACGTGCGTGACCATGTTCGCCAGTGGCGACGGGTACCACGGCCGCAAGGCGGCGACCGAGCAGGGCGTCACCATGCTCTACCGCAACGGAGCGGCCGCGTGGGGCCCGCAGGTGAACTCCGGGGTCCAGAGCCCGCAACTCGTGGATCTCTCCGGCCGCTTCGGCATCGTGAACCAGGCGTCCGGCGGCACTCAGGCGGTCCTGGACTTCGACAACGCCGGCAGCGTGCTCACGAAGCGCGAGCCGACCGCCGCCGCCGTGTGGGGCAACTCCCTGTGGAGCGCGCTCGGCAAGTGGAACGACACCTCCTCGGGCGTCCCGACGAAGGTGGCGTCCACGAACCTGTCGACGGGCGCCGCCGGTGAGTCCTTCGACGCGGGGTGCGTCCCCAGCGACCTCCAGGCGGTGGGCCGCTGGGTGTACTGGCGGTGCAGCGACTACTGGGGTGACTTCAGGGGGGCGGGCGTCTACGACCGGCAGGCCAAGCGTTCCCTGAGACTGGGCGGCGACGAGACGCTGCTCGGTGACGGCTACCTGGTGCACCGCTCCGACGCGGCCGGCCTCACCCTCGTCGACCTGCACAACGGGCTTCCGGTGAGCGCGAAGGAGGCGGATGTGCCCCAGCGGGTGATCGTCACCGCCGCCCAGCTCGGCGACCGGACCGGACGCCGGTCCGGATGGACCGTGGACCGCTTCGGCGGCCATGTCGCCTACA
>NZ_MUNH01000626.1:0-2549 GCF_002154615.1 Streptomyces recifensis | reverse complement strand
AAGAACGCCATGCTGGTCCTGGAGGACGCCGACATCGAGAAGGCAGCCGCCGGTGCCGTCCGCGCCTGCTTCTCCTCGGCCGGCCAGCTCTGCATCTCCATCGAGCGGCTGTACGTCCACGAGTCGGTCGCCGACGCCTTCCTGGAGCGCTTCGCCGCCCGCACGAAGGCCATGCGGCTCGGCACCGCCCTCGCCTACGGCGCCGACATGGGCTCGCTGGCCGGGGAACGCCAGCTCAAGGCCGTCGAGGCGCATGTGACCGAGGCCGTCGCCAAGGGCGCCAAGGTGCTCGCGGGCGGGGTGGCCCGGCCCGACATCGGCCCGTACTTCTTCGAGCCGACCATCCTCGACGGCGTCGACGACACCATGTCCGTCTGCGCCGAGGAGACCTTCGGCCCGGTCGTCTCCGTCTACCGCTTCGGCTCCGACGACGAGGCCGTGGAGCGCGCCAACGCCACGCCGTACGGCCTCAACGCGTCGGTGTGGACGACCAGTCCGAAGCGCGGCGCGCAGATCGCCGCCCGGCTGCGCACCGGCACGGTCAACGTCAACGAGGGGTACGCCCCCGCGTACGGCAGCGCCCAGTCCCCGATGGGCGGCATGAAGGACTCCGGCCTCGGCCGCCGCCACGGCTCCGAGGGCATCCTCAAGTACACCGAGGCCCAGACCGTCGCCCGCCAGCGGCTGCTGCCCATGGCGCCCTCGCTCGGCATGGACGACGCCGCGTACGCGGCCTTCATGAGCCGCAGCCTGAAGGTGATGAAGGCGCTCCGCTTCCGCTGACGCCCTCCCGCCGACCCGATCCGCCCGTTCCACCACCGTTCTCGACGAGGAGAGCACGTGCCGCAGGAGAAGACTGTCCAGACCCGGAACGAGGAAGGGCGCGACGACGGTTACGACTACGACGTGCTCGTGGTCGGCTCCGGCTTCGGCGGCTCGGTGACCGCCCTGCGCCTGACCGAGAAGGGCTACCGCGTCGGCGTCCTCGAGGCGGGCCGCCGCTTCACCCCGGCCACCCTGCCCCGCAACTCCTGGGACCTGCGCAACTACCTCTGGGCCCCCAGGCTCGGCCTGTACGGCATCCAGCGCATCCATCTCCTGGGCAACGTCATGGTGCTGGCCGGCGCGGGCGTCGGCGGCGGCTCCCTCAACTACGCCAACACCCTGTACGTGCCGCCGAAGCCGTTCTTCGAGGACGCCCAGTGGCGGCACATCACCGACTGGCAGGACGAGCTGTCGCCGTACTACGACCAGGCCAAGCGGATGCTGGGGGTCCGGCTCAACCCGACGACCACCCCCTCCGACAAGCATCTGAAGGCAGCGGCGCAGCGGATGGGCGTCGGCGACACCTTCCACATGGCGCCGGTCGGCGTGTTCTTCGGGGACGGCGAGGACGCCGACGGCACGGCCAAGGCACGGCCCGGCGAGCAGGTCGCCGACCCGTACTTCGGCGGCGCCGGACCCGCGCGGCGGGCGTGCACCGAGTGCGGCGAGTGCATGACCGGGTGCCGGCACGGCGCGAAGAACACCCTCAACGAGAACTACCTGTACCTCGCGGAGAAGGCGGGCGCGGTGGTGCACCCGCTGACCACCGTCGTCTCCGTCACGGACGACTCGCGCGGCGGCTACGCGGTGGCCACTCTCCCGACCGACCGCAAACGCAGCGGCGAGGGGCGGCTGTTCACCGCCCGCCGGGTCGTCCTCGCGGCCGGCACCTACGGCACCCAGACGCTGCTGCACCGCATGAAGGCCAGCCACCTGCTGCCCCACCTCAGCGCCCGGCTCGGTGACCTCACCCGCACCAACTCCGAGGCTCTGGTGGGCGCCCAGACCGACGACCGGCGCTACCGCAAGGCGCACGGCGTGGACAAGGTCGACTTCACGCGCGGGGTGGCCATCACGTCCTCCGTCCACCCGGACGCCGACACCCACATCGAGCCGGTCCGCTACGGCAGGGGCTCCAACTCCATGGGCGGCCTGACCATCCTCCAGGTGCCCTACGCCGAGGGCTCCTCCCGCGTCCTCGGCTGGCTCGCGCACGCGGTCCGGCATCCGGTGCAGCTCGCCCGCTCGTTCTCCAACCGGCGCTGGTCGGAGCGGACCATCATCGGCCTGGTGATGCAGTCGCTGGACAACTCCCTGACGACGTATCTGAAGCCCGGCGGCGTCGGCAAGGGCCTGCTGACCGCCCGGCAGGGCCACGGGGCGCCCAACCCGACCCAGATCAAGGCCGCCACCGAGGCCGCCTCCGCGCTCGCCGCCNNGCTGCCGCTGCTGGCGGTGCCCGAGGTGCCGCGCAAGAAGGGGTGAGCGGGCGGCCCGGAAAGCCGAACGGGCGGCCAGGAGAGAGACAGGGACCTGCGTCCCCCTCCGAACGCAGGTCCCCCGATTCTCACCGTTTTCTTGATCCCGGTGCCTGGTTCGATGCGTGGGGACGGCCGGGGGTTGTACCGGTGGCCCGGATTCCGGTGTGGCGTCGATCACATAAGAGGGCGGGCGTGAGGGTGCGGGCATGACGAAGGGCCCCGCGGGACTCGGCCGCGGGGCCC
>NZ_MUNH01000625.1:0-797 GCF_002154615.1 Streptomyces recifensis | reverse complement strand
GCCGGGACCTTCCGCAACCCCCGCCCCTGTGGACAAAGCTGTTCAGGTATCAACCTCGTACCGGTCCCGGCCATCTCATCCACAGGGGGACCGGACCGGACGCCAGGTGCGGGACACTGGACCAGGACCACCTCTACGATCCTCCTCCGAAGGAGTTCGAAGGGGGTCCGCTGGGGGAACCGGCTGATTGCCGGGCGCGTAGATACGATCAGTGAGCAGTACCGGCGAGGCTGCCGAGCCGAGCACGGCACGGCAGAACGGCAGCGACGGAGGAGGTGCCCCATGGGAGTCCTGAAGAAATTCGAGCAGCGTCTCGAAGGTCTGGTCAACGGCACCTTCGCCAAGGTGTTCAAGTCCGAGGTCCAGCCGGTGGAGATCGCCGGCGCGCTCCAGCGGGAGTGCGACAACAACGCGACGATCTGGAACCGCGACCGGACCGTCGTGCCCAACGACTTCATCGTGGAGCTGAGCACGCCCGACCACGAGCGGCTCAGCCCCTACTCCGGACAGCTCGGTGACGAGCTGGCCGGAATGGTGCGCGACTACGCCAAGCAGCAGCGCTACACCTTCATGGGACCGATCAAGGTCACCCTGGAGAAGGCCCCCGACCTGGACACCGGTCTGTACCGAGTGCGCAGCCGCACCCTCGCCTCCTCCAGCAGCCAGGAGCCCCAGGCCCCGCACTCCGGCGGTCCGGGCCCCGCGGCACCCCATGCCCCCCAGGGCGGATACGGCTACCCGCCCGCCGGAGTGCGGGGCCTGGGGCTCCTGGCTGCTGGAGGAGGCGAGGGTGCGGC
>NZ_MUNH01000624.1:196-5077 GCF_002154615.1 Streptomyces recifensis | reverse complement strand
CCTCGACGGCGATGCGGCCGGAGGCGTCCCGTACCCGCGCCGCGTCGGCGCCCCCGGCGGACCGGTGCAGGAACAGCGCCGCCACGCTTCCGGCCGCCACGAGGGCGAGCGCGGCCGCCATGGCGAGAACCGGGCGCCTGCCCCGTACCGCGCCGGACCCCCCGGGCCGGGCGGGGGCCGCCGCCAGCCGGTCCAGCTCGTCGGCGAACGCCCGCGCGGAGGGCCAGCGCCGCTCGCGGTCCGGCTCCAGCGCCCGCAGCACCACCCGCTCCGCTCCAGGGCCCAGATCCGGCCGCAGACGGCTCGGCGGCACCACCTTGCCCGGCGGCCCCGGCACGGTCCCGGTCAGCAACTCGTAGCCCACCGCGCCCAGGCTGTAGACGTCGGCGCGCTCGTCGATGCCGGCGCCCGGCTCGGCCTGCTCCGGGGGCTGGTAACCCGCCGAGCCCGCCGCGAGGGTCAGCGCCGACGCCTGCGCCAGGCTCTTGGCCAGTCCCAGGTCGGCCAGCAGCAGCCGGCGCCCGCCGTCCGGGGCGGTGCGCAGCAGCAGGTTGGTCGGCTTGATGTCCCGGTGCACGATCCCCGCCTCATGCAGCGCGGCGGCGCCCCGCGCGGCCAGCGCCGTCAGCTCAAGCGCCTCGGACACCGGCGGCGGACCGTCGGCGAACAGGTCGGCCAGGGTGCCTGCGTCGGCGTACTCCATGACGAAGTACGGCCTGCCGTCGTCCAGTTCACCGATGTCGTAGACCTGCACCACCCGGCTGGACCCCGCCCGGCGCAGCAGCCGCGCCTCCGAGAGGAAGCGCTCGCGCACATCGAGGCGGTGGGACCAGTTGTCGGCGAGCACCTTGACCGCCACCAGGGCGTCCAGTTCGTCGTCGTGGGCGAGCCACACCGTGGCGAACGCGCCGCTGCCCAGACGCTGTTGAAGGCGGTACCGGCCGATCCGCTCCGGGGGGTGCATACGACTATCATGCCTGGCCCGAGATCGACTCCGAGAGGAGAGCCGACGTGCCGGACGCCGCGACGGCCGAGGAGCTGGCCCGCCTGGCGGCCGCGGGTGACCGAGCGGCCCTGGACCGGCTGCTGGCCGGTCTTCGGCCGGAGGTGGTGCGCCGCTGCGGGCGCTTCCTGCCCTGCCGGGAGGACGCCGAGGAGGCCGCCCAGGACGTACTGCTCCAGGTGGCCCGGCACATCGGCGGCTTCGAGGGCCGCAGCCGCTTCAGCACCTGGCTCTACACGGTCGTCGCCAACTGCTGCCGGCAGAAGTACCGCGAACTGAAGCGGCGGGCCGCCGAACAGCCCGTCCCCGCCGAGGTGCCTGAGCCCGCCGATCCGCGCACCACCAGCGTCATCGCGGGCTCCCGGATCGACCTGCTGGAGGCGCTGGACCGGCTGGAGCGCGAGCATCCGCACCTGGTCGCCCCGCTGGTCTACCGCGACCTGTGCCAACTGGACTACGCCGAGGCCGCCGAACGCGCCGGCATTCCGCTGGGCACCCTGAAGTCCCGGCTGCACGAGGCCCGCAGGCTGGTACGGCCCTGGCTGCGCACCCAGTGACCCGCCTCCGGGGCGGGTCCGGGACGCTCACTTCTTGTAGCCGAGCACCGTCATCATGCCGCTCTCCGAGTGGTACTGGTTGTGGCAGTGCAGCATCCACAGGCCGGGATTGTCGGCGTCGAAGTCGATGACCAGCTTGCGGTGGGGGAGCACCACGGCGGTGTCCTTGCGGGCGCCCACCGAGTCGAGGCCGGTCAGTGCGAAGGTGTGGCCGTGCAGATGCAGCGGGTGCCACATGTCGGTGGCGTTGATCAGGGTCATCCGCACCCGCTCCCCGGCCCGCACCGCGTGCCGTTCACGCACGTCGTACTGCTTGTGGTCGAAGCCCCAGTTGTACCTGGACATGGTGCCGGTGACCTTGATGCGCATCTTGCGGTCCGGCTCGCGGTGGTCCAGGGCGACGGAGTCGGCGGGCACCAGACGGCGCGCCGGAATCAGCTCGCGGTCCAGCTCCGGCAGCTTCACACCCGCAGGAGGAACGGTTCTGCTGTTGTCCGTGCGGAGCACCGCGAGCGCCTGCCCGCTCTTGCCCTCGGCCAGCGCGACCAGCGGGAACACCCCGTCCTTCGCGGTGATCAGCACGTCGTACCGCTCCGCCATGCCGACCAGCAGCGCGTCCGTCTCCCGGTGCTGGACCGGGTAGCCGTCGGTGTGCGTCACCGTCAGCCTGTGGCCGCCGAGCGCCACCCGGAAGGCGGTGTCCGAGCCCGCGTTGATGATGCGCAGCCGCACCCGCTCGCCGGGACGGCACTTGAACGAGGTCGGCGCGCCCGGCCGGCGCCCGTTGATCAGGTAGATCGGGTAGGAGACGTTGCCGCCGACCCCGTCCAGGATGCGGCTCCTGGACCCGTGCAGCATGCGGTTGGGGCCGGTGTGCTTCGGCGGGCTGGGCATGGCCGACATCGGGGGCTCGTGCGGGTGGGCGGTCGGGCGCTGGGGGCCCATCATCGCCATGCCGCCGCCCGGCTTGAGCTGCTGCAGCACCTTCTCCGGGGTGGAACCGTCGACGCCGTCCACCCAGTCGTCGAGGACGACCACCCACTCCCTGTCGTACTTCAGCGGCTCCCTGGGGTCGTCCACCACGAGCGGCGCGTACAGGCCCCGGTCAGGCTGCATGCCGACGTGACTGTGCAGCAGGTAGGTGCCGGGGTGGGCGACGGTGAAGCGGTAGTTGAAGTCCATCCCTGCCGGGATGGAGTCCTGGGTGAGCCCCGGGGCGCCGTCCATGTCGCAACGCAGCCGGACGCCGTGCGAGTGGAGCGTGGTGGTCTCCGGCAGCCGGTTGGCGAGCGTGATGCTCAGCACGTCCCCGGCCGTCGCCCGCACCAGCGGTCCGGGCAGCTCCTCCTGGTAGGCCCAGGTGCGCACCGACCGGCCCCCCAGGTCCAGAGTGGTCTCACCGGCCGTGAGAGTGAACATGTGCACCCGTCCCGACCCGCGCCGCCGCTCGGCCGCCCGGACCTCCGGACCCGACGGTTCCACGTAACCCGCGGGCCCCGGCGGTACGAAGTTCCCCGCCGCCATCATCGTGCCGCGCGGTCCCGGCCGGGGCCGGGGGCCCGAGTCGGAGCAGGCGGCCAGGAGTCCCGCGCCCGCGGCAGCGAGCGGGACGCGGAGGAGAGTACGCCGCGAAGGTGTATGCATGTAGGAAATAAGACACTTTTTGTGCTCATATGTGATGGATCTGAGGGCGGCGCGTCTGCTGGTGTCGGCCCGGCGAGGCGTCCGGGACGCCGGGTACCGGGGGAGTGCGCGGCTGATCTGGCTCGATTTACGGGTGAGTACCCTCGCGGTACCGTGAGGGCATGCCAGCTCTCAACGTGGAGTTCAGCGAGCGCGAACTAGCGGACCTGCGGCAGATCGCCAAGGAACGCGGTACGTCGATGAAGGCCCTGGTGCGGGAGGCGGCCGCGGCGGACATCGCCCGGCACCGGGCGCTGAAGGAGGGCGCCGAGACCTTCCGGGCCTTCTTCACCGCGCACGCCGAGGAGTTCGCCGCCGCCTTCCCCGACGACGAGGCCGTCGCGGCCAGGGGCGAGGCCGCCTGACCGGCGATGGCCCCCGTCATCCACATCGACGTCCCCTGGCTGCTCCAGCGGCATGAGGACGTCCTGCCCGAACAGCCCTCGGTGGACGACTTCTCCGCCCTGGTCGCCGCCGTCGCCCGGCACCGCGTCGACCCGCCCCGGCTCGGCGTCGACTCCGACCCCGCCTGGCGGGCCGCCGCCCTGCTGCACACCCTCGCCGTGCTCCGCCCGCTGCCCGCGGCCAACGCCCGCTTCGCCTGCGCCACCGCCGTCGCCTATCTGCACATCAGCGGCGCCGGCATCGATCCGCCGTACGGCGGCCTGGTCGACCTCGTCCGCGACCTGACCGACGGCCGCGCCGACGTGTACGACGCGGCCGAACGGCTGAGGTCCTGGCGGATCTGACACCGCCCCGGCGGACGGGGGAAGCCGTGAGGCGATCGGCCGGGGGGTCCTTCGCGAGGGCCGGGCACAGTCCACACCCGGCCGGCGTGGCGGCAGAAGGGTGCGCGCCGGGCCGTCGTGTGCGCGGGTTTCACACGGGGCGCACAGAACCCGACTTCCCTGCAAATCCGGTGATGTGGGACGCGCTCCTTGTTGCGTGTGGAGAAGTTGTGCGAGGGTTGACACTCCCGCGCGGGGGGTGAAGTCCGGAACCACTTCGGCAGTTGGGCCACCGGGCCGGGGGACGCCGGGGGCGGAGCCGTGGGTCCCGTTCACTCCGTGCGCACCCCGGAGGACCGCTCCCACGCTCCGCACGCGCCAAAGGAAACCGCTCAGTGACCACCCCTCAGCCTCCCCTTCCCCTGCCCGGCATGGCGGCGGGGGAGTCCGACGAATCCACGGCCGCGCCGCTGCGCGCCGGTTCGGACACGGAGGCGTCCCGGTCCGCCGCCCTGCTGATGGCCCGGCACTGGCAGCCCGCCGCCGACTACGCCGTGATCTGCCTCGCCGGCGCGGGACCGCTGGCCCACATGGTCACCGCCGCCGTCTTCCACCAGGCCCTGGACCGGCTCACTCTCGGCGAGCCCGCGGAGGCGCTGCGGCCCCGGCTGCTGGTGGCGGTACGGGACACCGTCCTCGACTGGGCGGCCACCGACCGCCTCACCGCCGCCCTGCCCGGCCTCGCCAAGCCCGCCGGGGGACGCGGGATGCGCGCCGCGAACTCCCTCACCCCGGAGAACCGCACCCTCGCCGAGCGCGCCTTCCACCAGCTGCCCCGGCTGGAACAGACCCTCCTCTGGCACACCGAGGTCGAGGCCGAGCCCGTGACCGTGCCCGCCGCGCTGCTCGG
>NZ_MUNH01000624.1:0-145 GCF_002154615.1 Streptomyces recifensis | reverse complement strand
CGCCAGCACTTGGACGCATGCTCCTACTGCCGGTACGCCGCCGAACAGCTCGGCCAGATCGACAGCGGGGCCGGGCTGCTGCTCGCGGAGGCGGTCCTCGGCTGGGGCGCCCGCCGCTACCTCGACTCCCGGCCGGGGCGGGGCC
>NZ_MUNH01000623.1:0-581 GCF_002154615.1 Streptomyces recifensis | reverse complement strand
CACGCCCGGATCGGCGGCCGTCTCGGACTTCAGCAGGGCATCGGCGGCGTAGATGCCGGCGGGGCCGGCTCCGACGATGGCTACCCGCAGAGGGCGCGGCATGATCAGGTTCCCTTCGAGCGTGGACAGGCGACTCGATCAGGAAGCCTAAGCTAAGGCAGCCCTAAGTTAGTACGCGGGTCCAGTCTATGGGCTCATAAACAGGTTTTATGAGTGTTAGGCGGGCCTGATCACCCGATGGATCGCGGCCTCCCCCGCGCCGTAGACCGACTCCTCGCGGATGGTCGCGCCCGGCCCCGGCGCGTGGATCATCGCGCCGTTGCCGACGTACAGGCCCACGTGCCGGTCGTCCTCGAAGAAGAGCACCAGGTCACCGGGGAGCGCGGCGGCGAGCGTCACCTCGGTCCCGGCCGCCGCCTGCTCGTGCGCCGCCCTCGGCAGCTCGACCCCGGCCGTGCGCCAGGCGCCCTGGGTGAGGCTGGAGCAGTCGAACGAGTCGGGGCCGGTCGCGCCCCAGACACAGGGCTTGCCGACCTGAGCGGCGGCGAAGGCGATGGCCTTGGCGGCGCGGACGGCGTGGG
>NZ_MUNH01000622.1:0-3383 GCF_002154615.1 Streptomyces recifensis | reverse complement strand
CCGGCACGGTGGGTCCGTGGATCTCGTGGCGTCCCGCCACGCCGTGCGCCGGTCCCGGTGAACTTTGACCGAGAACGTTCGGCGCCGGGCGGGGACCCGCCGGCGGACCGGGCCGGTGGCCTGTCCGGACGGTGTGTGACAGCTCCGCTACCGCGATGCGATCCTGCCATCTGTGGCAACCGGCGAGGAGATCCGGACCGCCCAACCAGGGCTTTCCCGCAGGTCAGCCGTATAGGGTGAGTTTTCCGGTCCGGACGCATCAGATGGGGGAAGTGAGGGGTGGGACCTTGGGTTCCGACTCAGGGGCACGCACAGCCTTCGCCGAACGCCTCGCCCTGCTGTACCGGGAAGCCGGGAATCCGCCCCTGAAAAGCGTCTCGGAGGCGGTCGTCCGGCTCCAGCGGGTGGACGAGCGCGGCCGTCCGGTACGGGTCTCCGCGCAGCGCATCAGCGACTGGCGGCGGGCCAAGAACGCGCCCGCCCAGTTCGCCGCCCTGGCCGCCGTCCTCCAGATCCTCATCCCCGAGGCCCGCCGCGCCAGCCCCACCCCGGTCTCCAGCGGCCTGTACGACCTGGCCCAGTGGCAACGGCTGTGGGAACGCGCCCTGGCCGACCCGGTGGGCGAGCGCCCCGAGGGCCCCGCGGCAGAACCACCTCCCGCCGAGTCGCCGGTGTGTCCGTACCGGGGCCTCGCCCCCTACCGGCAGCAGGACGCCCGCTGGTTCTTCGGCCGGGAGCGGGGCACGGAGGCGCTGGTGGCCCAGTTGCGGGCCGCCGAGCACGGCGGGGGACTGGTGATGCTGGTCGGTGCCTCGGGCGCCGGGAAGTCCTCCCTCCTCAACGCCGGCCTGGTGCCCGCCCTGGAGGAGGAGGGCGCGCACACGGTCCTCCAGCTCGTGCCGGGCGCCGATCCGCTGGCGGAGCTGACCCGCCTGGTGCCGGCCCTCGCCCCGCTCGCCGCCGAGGCGCGGGCCGCCGGGGAGGAGGACCGGAGCCCGGCCGCCGGGGCGATACGGGAGGCGGTCGCCGAGTGGGCCCTCGGCCGGCGGCCGCCGGGCACCGTCAGCATCCCCGGCCCCCGCTCCTCACCCGAGTCCCCCGCGCCCGCGGCCCGCAGGACGGCCCGGCCGGTCCTGATCGTGGACCAGTTCGAGGAGACCTTCACCCTCTGCCCGAGCGAGGCCGACCGCCGGGCCTTCGTCCAGTTCCTGCACGCCGCCTGCACGCCCGGACCGGCCGGGCCCGCCGCCGTCCAGGTCGTCCTCGGCATCCGCGCCGACTTCTACGAGGAGTGCCTCGGCTACCCCGAACTCGCCGACGCCCTCCAGCACCGGCACATGGTGCTCGGCCCGCTGACCACCGCCGAACTGCGCGAGGCGGTGACCGGACCGGCGCGGGCGGTGGGGCTGGAACTGGAGGCGGGCCTCACCGAGCTGATCGTCCGCGAGGTCAGCGCCGACGGCCCGCGCGGCGCCCATGACGCGGGCGTGCTCCCGCTGCTCTCCCACGCCCTGCTCGCCACCTGGCAGCGCCGCAAGGCCGGCCGGCTGACCGTGGCCGGGTACCGGTCCGCGGGCGGCATCCAGGGCGCGGTCGCGGCCACCGCCGAGCGCGCCTGGTCCGGTCTCGACCCGGCCGCCCGCACCGCCGCACGGCTGCTCCTGCTACGCCTGGTCCGGCTCGGTGAGGACACCCAGGCCACCCGCAGGCGCGGCACCCGGCGCCAGCTGGCAGCCGAGTCCACGGACCCGGACAAGACCGAGGAGTCGCTGGAGGCGCTGGTCCGCGCCCGGCTGGTCACCCTCGACGCGGAGACCGTGGAGATCACCCACGAGGCACTGCTGCACGCCTGGCCCCGGCTGCGGCACTGGATCGACGACAACCGGGGCGACCATCTGCTGCGCCAGCGACTGGAGGAGGACGGCCGGGCCTGGGAGGACTCCGAGCGCGACAGCTCCCTGCTGTACCGGGGCTCCCGTCTCGAGCAGGCGCGCGGCTGGGCCGAGACGGCCGGGGACACCTATCTGACGCGGGGCGCCCTGGACTTCCTGGCCGCCTCGGTACGGCTGCGCAAGCGCACCGTGCTGATCAGCAGGGCCGCGGTGGCCGCGCTCACCGTGCTGGCGGTGCTCGCGGCGGGGGCCGCGGTGGTGGCCTGGCAACAGCGGAACGACGCGGTGTTCGAGCAGGTCCTCGCGGAGGCCGACCGGGTCCAGCACACCGACCCCTCGCTCGCGGCGGGCCTCGACCTGGTCGCGCACCGGCTGCGCCCGGACGACGAGGGCGCCTACAGCCGGCTGATCTCCATCGTGAACGCCCCGCTCGCCACCCCGCTCACCGGTCACACCGGCGCCGTCTACCTGACCTCCTTCAGCCCCGACGGCAAGGTCCTCGCCACCGCCAGCTACGACCGCACCGTCCGCCTGTGGAACGTCGCGGACCGGGGGAACCCCAAGCCGCTGGGCACCCCGCTGCACGGGCACCGGTCCTGGGTGAGCAGCGCGGTGTTCAGCCCGGACGGGCACACCCTGGCCAGCGCCGGCGACGACGGCACGATCCACCTCTGGGACGTCACGGATCCCGCCCACCCCACGTCCCTGGGGGAGCCCCTCACGGGCCACGACGGCACGATCTACCTGGTCGCCTTCAGCCCGGACGGCCGCACCCTGGCCAGCGCGGGCGAGGACCGCACCGTACGGCTGTGGAACGTGGCCGATCCGCACCGGGCGAAGCCGCTGGGGGCGCTGCGCGGGCACAGTGCGCCGGTGCGCTCGGTGGCGTTCAGCCCGGACGGGCGGACCCTCGCCTCGGGGGGCGACGACGACACCGTACGGCTGTGGGACGTGGCCGACCCCCGGCGTGCCAAGGCTCGGCGCGGGGTGTTGCGCGGGCACACCGATCTGGTGCATTCGGTGGCGTTCAGCCCCAATGGCAAGGTGCTGGCCAGCGGCAGCGCGGACGACACCATCCGGCTGTGGAACGTGACCGACCCGGCGCGTCCGGCCCTGCTGGGCGCGCCGCTGACCGGGCACACCGGGCCGGTGTGGTCGGTGGCGTTCAGCCCGGACGGGGGCAGGCTCGCGGCGGCCAGCGCGGACTCCACGGCCAGCCTGTGGAACGTCACCGACCCCGCCTCCCCCTCCCAGGTGGGCGAGCCGCTCGCGGGGAGCAGCGGGGAGATGTACGCGCTGGGGTTCAGCCCGGACGGCCGTACCCTCGCCACCGGCAGCGGGGACGGCCGGGCCCGGCTGTGGGCGGTGCCGACGTCGGACATGACCGGGCGCAGCGCCGCGTTCCGCCGGGACGGGAAGGTGCTGGCCACGGCCGCGCGCGACGGCCGGGTCCGGCTGTGGCGGGTGACGGCGCCGGAGCGGCCGGTGGCG
>NZ_MUNH01000621.1:0-716 GCF_002154615.1 Streptomyces recifensis | reverse complement strand
GCGCAGGACCAGCGCGCCGACCGCCGCCAGCAGCAGCAACGCCAGCCGTGCGAGCAGGAGTTCTCCAGGGCGCGTGGTCAGGGTGCGGCCCAGCGAGGTGAACGCCGGTGCCGTGCCCTCCTCGTACGGCCCCCGCAGCAGGAGCAGGGCCAGCGTGGAGACGAGCAGACCGGCGAAGCCGGCGAGGAACAGGGGCCGCAGCGGCGCCCGTTGAGGCGGGCGGCAGTACGCGACGAAAACAGCCGCCCCCAGCACCAGCGCCACCGCGAGGTACGCCAGGTAGCGGGCGATGTTGTACAGGCTGGTGGTCGTACCGTTCTCCACCGCGCCGGGAGCCGTCGCCCTCGCCACCGTCCGCTCGCCCACCGAGAAGGTGAGCGCGCCGGAGACGGGGTGGCTGTCGGCCGAGACCACGCGCCACGCCACCACGTACGTACCCTTCGCCATCCGGGCCGGCAGCGGGACGCGGACCGTGTCCGCCCGGCCGGGGGCGTGGTCGGCCTGGCCGGTGCTCAGGCGGTGGTTCTCGGGGTCGTAGACGCGGAACGAGTCGGTGAGCAGGCCGACGGACTCGGTGTAGGTCAGGGTCAGCGTGCGCGGGGCGCGCTGGAGGATCGTTCCGTCTTCGGGGTCGGTGGCGCGCAGGGCCGCGTGCGCGGAGGCGGGGGACGCCGTGCCGAGGACGAGCAGGAGGAGGCTCGCGGCCGCCAGCAGCA
>NZ_MUNH01000061.1:0-44243 GCF_002154615.1 Streptomyces recifensis | reverse complement strand
CCGCCCCACCCGTACGACCTCGGGCATGTCACTCCAACGAGCCCGGTCAGCCCCCGTGGCTCGACTTCAAGTGCGCTCCCATGCCTAGAGTTCCGGACACGGACCTCCGCCCGCGGATACGCCCTGCCACCGAGAACAACGGTCGCGAAGGGCGAGCGAGAACGCGGCGGCGAGCACGACCGTAGACCCGGCCAGGCCGGTTCTCAGGACAGAGGTGATCCGATGAAGGTGCTGGTGACCGGCGGGACGAGCGGATTGGGACTCGCCATGGCCTCCGCCCTGGCCGCGACGGGAGCCACCGTCGCGCTGACCGGGCGGTCCGGCGAGCGGGCGCAGTCCGTCGCGGCGGGTCTGCCGGGGGCCATCGGCGTCGAGATGGACGTGCGGGACGAGTCGTCCGTGGCCAGGGCCGTCGACGAAGCCTGGATGCGGCTCGGCGGCGTCGACATGCTGGTGAACAATGCCGGCATCGGCATGCGCACGGTCAACCCGCGCTTCATGACAGAGCCGCAGGGCTTCTGGGAGGTGGCGCCCGACGCCTTCCGCGCGGTGGTCGACACCAACCTGACCGGCTATTTCCTGGTCGCCCGCGAGATCACCCCACGGATGCTGGCAGCCGGCGGTGGCCGCATCGTCAACATCTCGATGAATCACTCGACCATGCGGCGCGCCGGCTTCGTTCCCTACGGACCCTCGCGGGCCGGCAGTGAGGCGCTGTCCCGCATCATGGCGGCCGACCTGCGGCACACGGGCGTCACCGTCAACGTCCTGCTTCCCGGAGGCGCGACGGTCACCGGGATGCTGCCCGAGGACGTCACCGGCGAGGGGCACGGGTTCCTGAGTCCCGAGGTGATGGGCCCGCCCGTCGTCTGGCTGGCCTCCGACGAGGCAGCCGGCGTCCATGACGAACGCATCGTCGCCGCCGAGTTCGAACAATGGCTGCGGGACCGGGAGAGCCGTCAGTGAGGCCGTGAGCGTGCGTCTGGGCGTGGCCCCGGCTTCGGAGGGGTCGCATCGCCTGTGGACGTCCACGCCGTGAGTGAAGGGGCGGCCACGCCGGGCCGGGTCCCGAACCGGCAATGGAAGCGCTGCAGATGCCCCTGACGGTGTCGGTTCCGGCCGGCTACTCCTCGGGCTCCCATGCGATCAGCTGCTCGAACACCCGCTGGTCGCCCTCGATCTTCAGGTCGCTCATCGTGAGGCGGCCCCAGACGAAGAGGAGCAGCTGCTCGGCCGTGCCCGTGGCCGAAGCGGAGGCGGGCCCGGCGTGGTCGGTGAGGGGTGCCGGCCAGGCGCCGGTGGCGTCCAGCGCGAGAAGCCAGGAGCGGCCCTCGGTGGCGTGGTAGTGGACGGTGGCGGCCTCGTGCGGCCAGGCAGCCGGGGTGGAGTTGCAGGTGTCGAGAAACTCGGCCACGCCGTCGATCGCTACGTCCGCCGGCATCGGCTGTACGGCGCCTGCGGCGAGCTGGGCATCGTAGGTGTGCACCAGCACCTCGTGCACCCGGCGCCGGGCGACGCCCCAGGCGTTCGCCGGCGACACGCCGAGGCTCCACCACGCCCAGCACTCGCGCTCCGGACCGGCCTCGCGCAGCGCACTCAGCAGCAGCTCGTTCGACTCGGCGTACCAGGCCAGCAGCGCCTCGAGATCGTGCGGCACCTCCCCGGCGTCCTTGGCCGGCGGAGCCTCGGCCGGGCCCGCGGCGACGATCGCGGCCCACCAGCGCTGGCCCGTGCCCAGGTGCCGCACCAGATCGAACAACGTCCACTCGGGGCAGGACGGCACCGGGGCATCAAGGCCGGGCGCGGCCGCAACCGCATTCCGGAACGCGGCCGACCGCTCGTCGATCAGTCGCAGCAGGGCGGGAAACTCAAGACTCTCTGTCACATCGCTTGCCTACCACCCCAGCTCGGCCGACCGCACCCCTATTGCCCAGGCCGTGAGCGGCGGGGGGGCAGGGCGTGGCGCGTGAGCCTCTTCGAAGCGATGCGTTCTGCTGTCAGCCAAGACTGCCGCGCCTCCGCGGGCATGAGCGACAGGATCGTCCCATGCAGCCGACTTTCGTTCTCGTGCACAGCCCGTCCGTAGGCCCTTCGACCTGGCACCCCGTGGCCGAACACCTGACGACGGCCGGTTACCAGGTCCGGGTGCCCTCCTTGCTGCACGTAGGTGACGGCACTCCGCCCTTCTGGCCCCGCGTCGTCGACGCCGTACGCACCGACCTTCGACGGGTCCCGGCCGACAGTCCCGTCGTGTTGGTGGCACACAGCAACGCGGGCCTGTTCCTCCCGGCGATTCGCTCGGGCCTCGACCATCCAGTGACCAGCTCCGTCTTCGTCGACGCCGCGCTGCCGGCCCCGTCCGGACCGACCCCTGTCGCCACCCCCGACTTGCTGGAGTTCCTCCGCCCGATGGCGGTGAACGGCAGGCTGCCGCGCTGGACCGACTGGTGGGACGAGGCAGACGTCGCACCCATGTTCACCGATCCGACGATGCGGCAGCGAGTCATCGAGGAGCAGCCCACCCTGCCGCTGTCCTACTACGAACAGCACATCCCGGTCCCCGGCGGCTGGGACGACCATCCCTGCTCGTACTTGCTGTTCGGCCCTCCGTACGACGACCTCGCCGACCAGGCGGGCGAACGCGGCTGGCGTGTGGCACACCTGCCCGGCGCACACCTCCACCAGATCATCGATCCGGCCGGCACAGCCCGGCACCTCGTCGAGTTCGCCAGACCTTGATCCACCTCCGGACTCCGGACGGATCAGCGGCAATACGCACTGCCCACGGCGCCACTGCCGACGCCTGCTTGCGGGTCTTCCACCGGTCCGGGCGGGGCGCTGCCCATCTGCGCGAGTCAACCAATGCGGTCGACAACCTGACGGGGAACCAGTGCCCACGACGTCCGTTGCGGCGCGGTCTCCGGCGGTCCGGTTGCGGGGCTTTCCTCACTGAGTAGGCTGAAATCGACCACTGCTACCCGAACGGGAGGTAGACCATGTTCGCCCGACTGCTGCGGCGTCGTATGCCACGTGGGCTTGTCCTTTTCGGCAACGGCCGTCTGATCCGAGGCTTCAGCGGCGGCCACTACGACGGTCACGGATACCTTTCCTGACACAGCGTCCAAGTCGAACCGAGTCCGCCGCAGGGTTGCCGCGGTAGGCGACATTGGAGGACGTGCGGTGGGAGAGGACACCGACGCCCTGGTGGCCATGGAGCGGATCCTGTCACCGCATTGCCGGGTCACCAGGACGTCCGGCGGAGCACTGATCGCGGACTGGAAGCGGACGCGCTTTGTCGGAATTTTGACGGCGGACATCCAAAAACTCGCCGACGAAGGCTCCGCGGAACGCGCCGAGCTCGTCACCAGCCTCACCCGTGCCCGGCTGGCGGCGGGCCGCCAAAAGCAGCATTCCGCAATCGAGGTCGGGCTCTGGCTGCACGCAGTGCATCTGCTGATCCGCACCATCGGATTCGGGCGCGTCCTCCGGCTCCTGTCCCTCGCCGCCCCGGACTACGCCCGAGCAGATCCCGCTTCCCCGGCAGACCTCGCCTCGCTGAAGCGGGCGGTGCACTCGCACGGCCGCAGAAGCTGGTTCGTCAACGACGACTGCAAGGCCGAGGCCGTCACGGCTTTCGTCCTGCTGCGTCGGCGCGGTCTGAAAGCCGTCCTCCACGTAGGCGCGCGTGAGCACCCGTTCGCCTTGCATGCCTGGACGTCCTCGGCCGACGTGTGCATCCCCGACGCCGATCCGCGCGGGCACGCGTTCACTCCGGTTCTCTCGATCAGCGGCGGAGGCCAGTGACGTGGAAGCACTCCGCCTCGACTGGGCCGGGAGCACACCGCAGCTCTCCGCGGCCGGTGCCATGGCCGGGCAGGGGCTCGTGACGACGGTGTCCTCCCATGACGGAACCGCGGTGGTCGCCGGCTGGGTCGGCTCGGTCCGGCACCGCGTCGCGGGTGCGCGCCAGCTCCTCGAGACCTTCGGCCGGCCGGGAGCCGCGTCGCGTCTGCCGACCGGCGACTACGCGGCTGTCCTGGTGTACCGCGACCGCATCCTGCTGATGCGGGACGAGCAGGCGCGCATCCCCCTGTTCTTCAGGGAGTCCGGCGGCCGTGTGAGCGCGGTGAGTACCTCGGCGCGCCACCTGGGCGCCGGAGCGGAACCGGAACGTCGCTACTTCTGCCGGTACCTGACCGGGAACACGGCACAGCCTCACTCGGAACTCACCCCCTTTACCGGGGTGCACCGCGTGCTCGGCGGCGAGGTGGTGGAGCTCTCGGTCACGGGACAGATGCGTGGTCAGGTGCCGCGACACGTCCGTCATGCGGGCGGCGACCTGCCGGTACCTGCGGCAGACGGACCGCACTTGACCGGTGCCGCGAAGGAGCTGCGCCTCGCGCTGGAGAACGCTGTCGAGCGCCGTATGGGCAGGACGACGGCGTGTCATGTCTCCGGCGGCACCGACTCCACCAGCGTGGCGTTGCTCGCGGCACGTCTGCTGGCCGCGGAACAGGACCGCCCCGGGGACCTGGTCCTGCTTGCCGGACGCTTCGGCAGAGGAGAACTCGTCGGGGAACAGCCGTACCTCGACGGGGCGATGGAGGCGATCCGCCGTCATGTGCCCGCGGCCCGCCCGATGATGGTCGACGTCGATGAAGTGGCCGACTTCGACGATTTCTGGCACCACGCGGGGGACGCCGACGAACCTCATGCTCACGCCTTCCGCGCCCCGTTCTGGGGCAGGCTCCACGCCGCCGCGGCGGAACTGGGCTGCGACACCCTCCTGACCGGCTGCGGGGCCGATCCCGTTGCCGACGCCAACCCGCTTCACCTGCACAGGCTGGCCCGCACAGGACAGCTCCGGCAGATGACGAAGCTGGCACGTGCCTGGGCCACGGGCGGCGAGCGGGGCTTGCGGGACGTCGTCTCCGCCTGCGTGGTGCAGCCGACTCTGCCGCTGACCGCCGAACGGGTCAACACGCTCATCCGCCGCCGCGGAACCGTGCTCGGCGGCCTCGGCAGCTTCGCCCGCCCCCGATGGCTGCGATCCGATTTCGCGCGGGCTCACGGATACCGCGAGGCCGCGCTCGCGGAGAGCCGCTTCGTGTTCGGGCGGCGGCCGGAACAGTCGCTCTACGACGCGGCCAATTACTTCGCCGCTCCTGACCCGTTGTCCTGGCGCCGCGCACGGCAGGACGGGTTCTTTCTCTCACACCCCTTCCTCGACCCGGAGGTCGTCGCCACCATGCGCAGCCTCCCCGCCGAAGCCACGTTCCGTCCGGGCCGCCCGAAGGCGGTCCTGCGCGAAGCCATGGCGGATCTGCTCCCGCCCCGGATCCTCGGCCGCACGGTCAAGATCCCCTTCGACGAGCTCTACGCCCGCGGCTTGCGGAAACACGGTGACGAACTCATCGACCTCTGCCGCTCTGCGCGGCATCCGCTGATCGCGGAGATGTTCGACGTCGAGACGCTGTGCCGGGCGGTGCGAGAGGCGCAGCTCGGCATCGGGGACTCATACTCCTGGGATCGTATGAACAGCTCTCTCGCCCTGGTGGTGTGGCTGGAGCGATCAGGTCAGCGCTCCCGCACGCTCGTGCCCGTCACTTCCGGTCCTTGACATCCCACAGGGTCCGTTCGATCGGGCCCTGCCAGGAGTCGACAATGCCGTACCGGCTCTCCAGCTCACGGTCTTCCGATTCGCTGTTGACACGGTTTTCCTCGCCTTTTCGCCTGATGGCCGGCAGCAGACCGGCACCATGCACACCGAACTGCCAGTAGACGGTGACGTAACGGGCGTCCCTGGTATACGCGTCGATCGCGTTGTTCTCGTACACCCGGCCGCGGTACACGACGTTGTCTCGGTCCTTCGTCGCCTTCACCCAGTCGGGCACCTTGCCGTCGCTATAGGAGTACCCGGTCAGCTGCATCTGCGCCAGGCCGAGTCTGTCCTTGCGTGCGAAGCTCCCGGTGGCGTAGAACGCCAACTGGTCGTACGGCGTGTTCATGGGCAGCTGCACGACCGTCTGGCTGACGAACGTGTCACCCGGCTCGATCCAGTGTCCGGCGGGCGCCCACGGCTGCGCTGCCACCAACTCGCCGGGCTGCTGGACCTCCCGGCGGGAGAGCGGGTGCGTCTCCTGGAACGTGCGCCACTTCTCGGCATCGTCGCGCCACTGCTCGCGCTTCCGGTCCGTCGCGCTCATCCACACGCGTTCCCCCATGGCGTGGAACTCGGTGCCGAGCACGTAGAAGCCCACATCGCTGCGGTTCTCGGCCCTGATGTCGACCGGCAACGCGAACGCCTTCCGGTCCTCCCTCAGCACAGGTTTTCCCACGGTGATCGTGATGAGGGGTCTGACACCGTGCTGGGACGGCTGGTAGAGACGCTCGTAGCCGAAGTTCGCCACTGCGATGAGCCCGGTGACGATCACCGCCGCGGCCACCCGCTTCGGAGCGGGGATCTCGACGGATGTCCGCCACACCGCGAAGACAGCCCAGGCACAGCCCACCGTGAGCAGGCACCACAGCACCCGGTAGGCCGTGGAATCGACGTCCTTGAACGTCATGAGCAGAAGCGCGGCGTTGGTCAGGAACGCCGCGACCGTGCCGGTCAGCGCGACCATTCCCGAGTAGGGAATGCGGTTTCGGAACCAGTGGTCCCAGACCGCTAAAGCGCCCACCAGCGTGGTGACCGAGACCAGGACGAGGATGGCACCGGTGACACGACCCGCGTAGGTCAGGGCACCGCCGAGGTCTTCGAAGCCGAGCCAGCCCAGTGGCAGCCCCGTCAGAAGCAGCACCACCAGGATCAATGCCGCGGTCACCGGTGACCGCCTGTCGCTCGCCGGGACCAGCAGCGTCCGCAGACGGGAGCCGACGCCAAGAGGAACCTTCACGTGGTCAACTCCCGATGCCGCGGACCGATGCGGGTACGCGGTCCGCTCCGATGGTGAACGCGACCGGACACCCGCCCGAGCCGGCTGGTGCACGGTCCCACTGGTCGGCACCGGCGCACGTCAACTGGACCCAAGGGGGGCCTCCTTCGAACGTCACTGGGGCACTGCACGGGTGGAGCGCCGTCCGGCGAGCCCCTGCCGGCTTGCCTCCTGCGGCGCCTGCCTCGCGGCGGCGTCGCGGTGCACCCGATCACCCGCAGCGGACCGTGAGACCTGGTGCTGCGCCGGGACTCGAACACCATCGTCCGTGGTGATCACCCGGATCACCACCCGGATGCCTCTGGACGGCGTACACGGAAGACGAGGAACTCTGCTGGTCCGCGTCGGCAGAGATGCGTGCCCAGCCAAAGGTGCGGAAGCGCTTCGCGCCGACCCCGCAGGCGGGCGCTTCTACCGGGACACCGCCCCACTCAGCTCGTGCGTGGGTACGCCAACGGCATCCCACGCCAGCAGGACCGCATCGTGCTCCCGGGGACCGTAGGCGTCGGCGGCGTCCGCGGTCAGCCGTGCGAACGACGTGAAGTCGGCGTCGCCGGCGAGTTCGCCACTGGTGAGCACGTCGTACCAGATGCGCCCGGCGCCGTCCCAGGCATGGCCGCCGAGCTGAGTCGCGACAAGGTAGAAAGCGTGGTTGGGGATGCCCGAGTTGATGTGTACACCGCCATTGTCGGCGAAGGTGTGCACGAAGTCGTCCATGTGGGCAGGCTGCGGGTCCTTGCCGAGCTCGTCGTCGTCGTACGCGGTGCCAGGCGCCTTCATCGAACGCAACGCGACGCCCTGAACTCCGGGGCGCAGCAGTTCCTCTCCGATCAGCCAGTTCGCCTCCTCGGTCGTCTCACCCTTGGCGTACTGCTCGACCAGGGAACCGAATACGTCGGACAGGTGCTCGTTCAGGGCTCCGGACTGACCCATGTAGGTCAGGTTGGCGGTGTATTGGGTGACGCCGTGGGTGAGCTCGTGGCCGATGACGTCGGGGGACTGGGTGAAGTCACCGAAGATGCGCCCGTCCCCGTCCCCGAAGACCATCTGCTCGCCGTCCCAGAAGGCGTTGTCGTAGTCCTCCTGGAAGTGAACGCTGGCGTGCAGCGGGAGGCCGGACCCGTCGATGGACAAGCGGGACAGCGTCCGGAGATAGAAGTCGAACGTGGCACCAAGGCCGTCGTAGGCGTGGTTGACCGTGGTGTCCGGTACGTCGGCCTCACCCTCTCCGCGTATGCGCCTGCCGGGCAACTCCCTGCGGTGCTCGACGTCGCAGATGGTGCGGAGGGGATGGTCGGGGGCGCGCCTCGGCAGGGCGGCGGTGGGGCCGATCTCGGCCGTCAGCCTCCGTTGGACGCGCTGCGCCGCGTCGAGCGCAAGGGTGCGGCGGGCAGGCTCGTTCAGAGACGGGTCCTCGGCCCGGGCGAGCCGGTTGAGCAGATGCGGTGGCACGATCGCACAGGGCGCCGTGGCCACGGGCCTGAGCGAGGAGCCTCGGATGTCGTCGGTCATGGGATGTGCTCCGATCGGTGCGGTACCGCACCTCATCCGCGACGCTCGCGCCTCTCGCAGGCGGTGGTACACGTGCCGTCATGGGACCCGTGTGTCCACTTGCGGCTTTCCCGTGGAAAACAGTGCTGCCGGTCCGTCGGGTGACGGTACGAGCCGTCGACGCCTGCGACGAAACGTAAGGCGCGGTCCCCGCGATGCTGGGTGCGGACACACGGCAAAGGGTTGACGGGATCAACTACCTGTAGGGCATGCACGTTCGCCTCGGGATGCCGTGGCGCGAGGACTTCTTCATGTCAAAGATGGCTGACTGCTGTGCCGAGCATGAAGTTGTCTCCCCGGAGGAGAGGACGCTTCCGGTTTCAACGGGCGATCCATGCGCGCGCGTGCTATGCCACCAGTTTCCGCCCGTCACGGGAGGCCTGCAACTCGGCGTCCAGCAGCTCCGGGCCATGGCACGCCACGTCACTCTGGTCCCAACGAGGCCAATGCCCCGCGAACGCCGGGCGTGGTCGGGTGTCAGCCAGGGATGGCCGTCGTTGAAGCGCCCGGCCTGAGTCATGCTCAGCGCACTCGACCCCGCGACTTCAGTGGCACCAACGGCAGTTCGGGCGCGAGGAGTCGGTCGCCCTCGTACCCCTTCACCTGATGTCAGGCCCGTGCCAGGAGTGATGTCACAGATCAGGCACAACCCAAACCCTCAGGAGTCCCCGCGCCTGCGACGACGGAGCGCCCGCCGGGCCAGCGTCTTGCTGCCGTTGAAGAAGTCGTTGAACCGGTCCAGTCCCCAGACGGCTCGGAGGACGAGCGGCCGCAGCAGCAGCGACATCGACGGCGGGTACTTCGAGGCGTCCGACCATATGCCGGCGAGGTCGTCCGGCATCTCACCGTCGACGATGTAGTCGGCGAGCTGATGGGCCACGTACGGCACCTGACAGAGGCCGTGGCCGTTGCAGGCCATCGAGTAGAAGACGTTGTCACCCACCTGCCCGGCGATCGACAGCCAGTCCGGGCTGATGCCGATCCAACCGCCCCAGGCCCGCTCGATGGCCACGTCGGACAGCGACGGGAACCGATTGGCCAGATCCTTCCCCATGTCCTGCACGACGACGGGGTCCGGGACCCGATCCGAGAGCGGGAAGGCCGGGCCTCGCTGCGCCTGGCGGACCCCGCAGACGATGGTGTTGCGCTCGGTGAGCCGGTAGTGGGTCATCAACTGGTGCTGGGTGATGATGCCGGACCGGCTGGTCCAGCCCAGCTCGGCGAGCCGCTCCGGTGCGATGGGTTCCGACTCGATCTCGATGACGTACAGCGGTGTCGCGAGGTTCTTGGGCGTGATGTCCCACTCGCCGCCGTAGACGTTGGTCGCGAGCACCACCTTGTTGGCCCGCACGGTGCCATGCGGTGTCGTGAGTTCGACGGTGCGGCCTGTCCGCCGGACATCGCTCACCCGCGACTGCTCGAAAACCTTGGCCGAGGAGGCGAGCAGCGCGCGACGCACACCACGAGCGAGCTTGCCCGGGTTCAGCATCCCGCCGATGGATTCCCGCATACCGCCCACGAAGCCGGCAGGGATGCCGAGTTCCTCTCTGCTGCCGACAGTCCCGCGCCCACCGAAGGCGCGCAGGATCGCCGCCTGAGTGCGCACCCTGAGCATCATGAGGGGTGAGACAGCACCCCACACCAGGCCGTTCGCCACGTAGTCGCAGTCGATGTCGTGCGTCTTGATGAGGTCTTCCACGTAGTGGCCCGCGTGTTCCGCCAGCTTGACCATGACGGGCATTTTCTTCGGGGACTGGAGGCTGAGCATCCGCAGGTCGCCACCCGGCGCTCCGGCGATCTGACCTCCGTTGCGCGAGGCTGAGCCGTAGCCGCAGAACTCCGCCTCCAGCAGAACCACGTCCTGGTCGCGCTCCGCGAGGCGCAGCGCAGCCGCCATGCCGCCCATGCCGCCGCCGATGACGGCGATGTCACAGGTGAGGTCGCCGTCCAGCGCGGGCTGCACGTCGTCCGGCCGGTCGATCCAGCCGGTGAAGTTGATGTATTTCGTGCCGTCGGTCCTCATGCTGTCCTAATTTCGTTCCAGGTAGGGGTGCTTGTGCTACTTCGTGCTCTGCGTCACGGCATGCGGGGCATGCGCCGCATGCTGGTCCCGAGCGAGGCCCGGGCTGCTCGTCGCTCACCCTTGGCCGCGACCGAGCGGGCCGGGAGGTCCCCCATCGACAGCAGACCGGGACGCGCCTCGACGACGGCGGTGCAGGCATTGACCGCCGCCGCGATCGTGCTGAGGAAGGAATCGAAGCCCACAGAAGAACGGAGGTCGACGACCTGCTCCTCGCCGACGATCCGATAGTCGTCGCCCGCGGCCACCTCATCGGCCGGCTCGAAGAAACCGAACATGATTTCCAGGTCGATCACCACTTCGCCCTTGAGCACGCCCTGGGCGGCATGAGTGACAGCCGCGATCTGCCCCGGTTCGATACACATGTGGTCCCCGACGCGGGGCGAAGTCGTCACCACAGCGGGTTCGATCTCTCCCACGTCCACCGAGTCGAGGTCCCATCCGAGCCCTGCCGCGAGGGCCCCGATGGCCTGCTCGAAGCCGTAGTGCCCGACGACTTCGCCCCGGCTGCGAGCCGTCGTGAACTCGCGCATGGTCAGACCAAGGCCGAACTTCGACAGGATCGCGCCGTAGCGTGACATGTTCGTCCGTCGGCGGATGCGCACGCTCTCCACACGCTGGGTCAGTGCGGTCAGCAGGAGAGGAAGGGTGTCCATCAGGATGCCTGGGTTCGCCCCGCTGCCCAGGACAGTCACACCATGCGCCTTCGCCATGTCGTCGAGCCGTCGGGCCAGGCCGGGATGGCTCTGCCATGGATAGGCCAGCTCTTCGCAGATGCTCAGGACGTTGTACGAACGCTCCAGCAACGGCAGCAGGACGTCGGCCACCCTGTGCAGATCCGAGACGGTCGCCACGATCGCGAGATCGGCGGCGGGCAGGTCGGCCGGGTCGCTCACGACGACGACACCGTTCGCGGCGCCACCGAGCAGCATTCCGAGGTCCTGACCGGCCACACGGGGGTCCAGGTCCACTGCTCCGACGATTTCCACGTCCGCGCGTTGCAGCAAGGAAGAAGCAATGGCCCGGCCAGTGGCACCGAGACCCACAACGACAGCCTGTTTACTCAAAGTTACTCTCCTAGGCGCCGCAGTCGGCACGCCCACGACACGGTGCTCGGTTACTGAACTTCACCTGCGGCGGTGACCTCGTACCTCACTGTCGCCAGCCACGGCCGCGGTGAGAACGACACTGAGCACCTGCTTCCCCCTGGGGACGGTGCACGGTGCACCGGCCGGTCGCGACCTTGCGCTTTCAGGTAGTCGGCTGTTCGCAGGGCTGTCATGAACCGCGCCGACACGTGGCGGCCTTCCCCGGTCTGACTGGCGGGCGCCATGGGTCGAGTGACGCACCCCGGATGCCGGCGCATCCGAGGTGCGTCACAGGGCGGCCGTCAGCAGACGGGGCCACCGAGGAGCCTGCGGTGCTTACTCCGAGGCTCCTTCGACGCCGAGCCGCTGGGCGACCTGCTCGGCGGTGCGCAGACCTGTCAGGACGGCACCGTTCAGGGTTCCGACCCACTCGCCGGCGGTTTCGGTGCCGGACCAGTGGATACGCCCGTGAGGCTCGGTGAGGGCGCTGCCGTAGCTCACGGATGCGTAGGGACCCACAGCGGGGTGGGGGCCACCTGGGGCGAACGGCTCCGCGCCCCAGCAGTGGTCCACGTAGTCGATGGGGGTGCTCGCCTGGGGACCGTACAGGTCGACCATCTGCTGGACGACGCGGCTGCGTCGGGTTTCCGGGCTGAAGCCGTCGTACACGCGGGGGGCGCAGAAGACCATCAGGATGCCCGGTCCGTCGTCCGGCGACACGTCGAAGGTGATGAACGCCGTCCCGGTGTCCAGCAGCGCCTCGCCCGAAAGGCCCTCGGCCCGCCAGAAGGGCTTGTCGTAGGCGACGAACGCCTTGCTCAGCTTGCCCATGGGCCAGGTCCTCGTGAGCCCCTGGGTCTTTTCCGGCAGGGCCGGGAGGAACTCGATGTAGGAACGGTGCTCGGGGGCCGCGGTGACGATGACGTAGTTGGCGCTGATGACCGCCGAGTCGGCGTGGACCGTGACGCCGTCGTCGTCCTGGGAGATCTGGCGGACACGGGTGTCCAGAACGACCCTGTCGCCGAGCTTCTCGGCGAGCCGGTTGGCGATCTCCTGAGTGGTTTCGGTGATGCGGTCCTGCTGCTGCCCTCCTTCGACGGCGAGCATGTGGTCGAGCCCCCCGACGGCCTGGATGTAGCGCAGTACGTGCAGCAGCGAGACCTCTCCCGGGTTGCAGCCCCACTGCACCTTGCTGGCGATGGTCATGAGTGCGCGGGTGCTTGTCGCCGCCTGCTGCTGGTCCAGCCACTCGCCGAACGAGATCGAGTCGAGCTCCTCGGCGTCGGGGGACTTCCAGGGGGCGTCGACATCGATGGTCGCCAGGAGCTCGTCCATCACCACCTGGACGCGGCCCAGATCCTCCAGGTCCACGGGGTCGACCGTCGGCATGGTGCCCGTCCAGGTGCGGCGCTGCCCGGCCATCCACAGGACATTGACACCTTCGTGGAACTGGCCGGTCGTGGTGCACCCCAGCCGCTTGGCGAGGTCGAGGACCGCGGTGTGGCGCTCGGCGACCCACGTCGCCCCGAGGTCGACCTTGACCCCGGCCACCTCACCGGAGAACGAACGGCCGCCGACCCGGTCCCGGCCTTCGAGGACCAGGACGGATACGCCCATGTCCACGAGCCGCTCTGCGGCACTCAAGCCGGCGAAGCCCGCACCGACGAGCACGACATCGACCGACGCGACCTCGGAGCCGCCCTTGATTTCCTTTTTCACGGTGTTCTCCTTCACGGTTTTCTCCTTCGCTTGAAAGCTTTTTTCGGTGTTTCCGTACGTTGCGGGGAAACGGCGTGCTTACGCTTCCCCACCGCTCGACCGCGATCGAGGCAGGCGTCGTCCGCGTGGTGCGGCGTGAGCCGGCCACCTCCCTTCGTGCTCAGGGGATGAGCACGAGACGGATCGGGTCCCCGATCTTCTTCTCCAGCCGGGCGACGGCGTCCGCGGCTTCCGCCAGCGGGACGTGGGCGCTGACGGAGGGGCCGAGGTCGATCCGTCCGGCGGCCGCCAGGCCGACGAGCTGTTCCACGTGCTCGGGCTCGGAGCCGTAGTGCCCGCGGATCTGCCGGACGTTGAAGCAGAAGTCGATGCTGTCGGCGACGGTGACCGGCTCCGGGGTGAGACCGGCGAGCACCAGGACGCCGTTCGGGCCGAGGACGGTGGCGGCCTGGGCGCGGGCCGCTCCGACGCCCGCGAAGTCGAAGGCGACGTCGATGCCCCGGCCTGCCGTGGCCTCGCGCACCGCTTCGGCGAAGTCGCCGGCCATGGGGTCCAGCGCGTGGTCGGCTCCGAACAGGAGGGCGCGCTCGCGGGCGGAGGGCAGCGGGTCGACGGCGATGACGGGGGCGGCGCCGGCCAGGCGGGCGAGGCGGATGCCGTGGGCGCCGAGACCTCCGGCTCCCCAGATGCCGACTGCCTGCGCGGGCCGGACCGCGCCGGTGTCCACGATCGCGGCGTACGGGGTGGAGACTGCGTCAGGGATGATCGCGGCCTGGTCGAACGGCAGGTGGTCCGGGATGGGGAGCAGGGTGTCCTCCCGGGCGAGGGCGTACTGCGCCCAGCCCCCGTCGTAGTCCACTCCCCGGGTGAGGGGCTGGCGGCAGAGCATGTGGCGCAGGCAGTCGGCGCAGTCACCGCACGCCTGCCCGGCCTGCAGTACGACGCGCGAACCGGGAGTCCAGTCGCCCTTGACGCCGGGGCCGACGGTGTGGACGACGCCGGCCACCTCGTGGCCAGGGGTGATGACACCGGACTCCTTGACGGTGTCCACAGGGTAGAAGGGGCTCAGGCTGCCGTCGATCAGATGGATGTCGGACAGGCAGACGCCGGCGGCCCGTACTTCGACGAGGACTTCACCCGGGCCGGGCACCGGGATCGGCACCTCTTCGACGGCGAAGGCAAGGGTGTCCAGGCGGAGCCGCCCGGCCAGCATGGTGTTCATGCGGATACCTCGATCTGCTCGGTGAGAAGCGCGCGCATGGAGCTGGGGGCGCACGACATGGTCGACTGACCATGTCGATTAACCGTGTCTGCTGACGAGGTCGCCTGTCAAGCCGCGTTCGGTGGACGTTCGACCGGGGTGCCAGGTTCCCTCGGTCGACTGTGTCTCTTAATACAGTCGCTCGACATGTTCGCTCGACAAAGTCATGTGTAAGTTGGTGGGTGACCGCTGGAGTGAAACGAAAGGCACGCTCATGACTCAGGTGTCCGTAGGTGCGGCGCGGGCGATCCCCGAGCGCCCCCCGCTGCCCCTCGTAGGCCACGCGTTCAACCTCCCCGCGGGCGCGGACTTCCTGGCCTACCTGGTGAAGGAGTTCAGGGAGTTCGGACCCGTGTACCGGCTGAGGGTCTTCGGGAGGGAGACCGTCATGATCGGCGGCCTGGACCTCGTGACCGAACTGTCGGACGAGACCCGCTTCCGCAAGCATGTCCACGCCGACCTGGTCGAGGTCCGGGCCCTGGCCGGGGACGGTCTCTTCACCGCCTACAACCACGAACCGAACTGGCGCAAGGCCCACGACATCCTGATGCCCGCGTTCTCGCTCGGCGCGATGCGCAGCTACCACGCCCCCATGCTCCGGGTCGCCCGCTCACTGATCGGCAAGTGGGACCGGCTGGCCGGGGTGCAGTCGGTGGACGTCCCCGACGAGATGACCCGGCTGACCTTCGACACGATCGGGCTGTGCGGCTTCGGCTACGACTTCGAGTCCTTCCGGCGCAACGACCTGCACCCGTTCGTCGACGCGATGGCCCGGGCTCTCGTCTTCGCCCAGGAGAAGGGCGAGTCCATCCCGGGCTCCGAGCTGTTCAAGAGGAAGAAGGTCGAACAGTTCCGCAACGACGTCGACCTGATGACAAAGCTCGTCGACGACGTGATCAGGGAGCGCCGCGCCTCCGGCGACACCAGCACGGACGACCTGATGGGGCTGATGCTGCACACCGAGGACCCCGCCACCGGTGAGCTGCTGGACGATGTCAACATCCGCCACCAGGTGATCACCTTTCTGATCGCCGGCCATGAGACCACCAGCAGTGCGCTCTCCTTCGCGCTGTACTACCTGACCAAGCACCCGGAGGTGCTCGCCCGGGCCCAGGCCGAGGTGGACGCCCTGTGGGGTGACACCGACGCCCCGGACCCCGGGTACGGCGACATCGGCAAACTCACCTACATCCGCCAGATACTCAACGAGAGCCTGCGGCTGTGGCCGACGGCTCCCGCGTTCGCCGTCGAGCCGATCCAGGACACCGTCATCGGCGACAAGTACCCCGTACGCAAGGGCGAGTCGCTGATGGTGATCACCTCGGCCCTCCACCGCGACCCCGCCTGGGGGGAGAACGTCGAGCTCTTCGATCCCGAGCGCTTCACCCCCGAGCGGGAGGCGGCCCGTTCGGTCCACGCCTTCAAGCCGTTCGGCAACGGCGAGCGGGCCTGCATCGGCCGCCAGTTCGCGCTGCACGAGGCCACCTTGCTGCTGGGCCTGCTGGTGCACCGGTACCGCCTGATCGACCACACCGACTACCAGCTGAAGATCAAGTCGACGCTGACCATCAAGCCCGACGGTTTCAGCCTCCGGCTCGCCCGCCGTACCGGCGACGAACGGCGTCTGCCCGCCATCACGGTGGCGGATCCCGTGGCGGGCGGGACCGCCACCGTGACGCGCCGCGCGAGCGGCACCGCGCTGACCCTGCTGCACGGATCCAACCTCGGCACCTGCGTCGGCATCGCCCGCGATCTCGGCGGTGAAGGCGAGGAGTACGGCTTCACCCCGTCCGTCGCCTCCCTCAACGAGTACACGGGAAGGCTGGCCGGCACCGAGGGCCCCGTCGTCATCGTCGCCGCCTCCTACAACGGTCGCCCCACCGATGACGCGGCCGAGTTCGTCGCCGCTCTGGAGAACCTCGCCCCCGGCTCGCTCACCGGCCTGCGGTACGCCGTCCTCGGTGTCGGAGACCGCAACTGGGCGGCGACCTACCAGCGCATCCCCACCCTGATCGACGAGCGCCTGTCCGCGGCCGGCGCCGTCCCGCTTCTGGAGCGCGGCGCCGCCGACGCCGCCGGCGACTTCGCCGGCGCGGTCGACCAGTGGACGGCGGACCTGTGGGCAACCCTTCTGGACGAGTACGGCGACGCGATCGCCGGCGAGGCGGCGGGCCCCGCGCCTGAGGCGGAAGCAGAAGCGGAAGGGCTGTACGAGCTGGAGGACACCTCGGAGTCGGTCCTCGGTGGTCTGGCCGACCGCCACGGCGTCCAGCCGATGGAGGTCCTCGAGGCGTACGAACTCGTCGACACCGACCACGAACTGGGGCGCTCCAAGCGCTTCCTGCGGCTCCGTCTGCCCGAGGGCGTCAGCTACCGCACCGCTGACCACCTGGCCGTCCTGCCCAGCAACCCCGAGGCCCTCGTCCAGCGGGTCGCCGACCGCTTCGGCCTCGACCTGGACCGCACCGTCCGGCTGCGCGCCCGCCGCCGGAGCCGGGGCGCCCTGCCCGTCGACCGGCCGCTGACCCTGCGCCGCCTGCTCACCGACTTCGTCGAGCTGCAGGACCCGGCCACGCAGGAACAGGTCGCGGTGCTCGCCGAGCACACGGCCTGCCCCCCTGAGAAGCAGCCGCTCACCGCCTTCGCCACCTCCGATCCCGAGACCTTCCGGGAACAGGTGACCGTCGCAGGGCTCAGCGTCCTGGACCTCCTGGAGCGCTACCGTGCGTGCGAACTGTCCTTCGAGCGCTTCCTGGAGCTGCTGCCGGTGCTGCGCCCCCGGCACTACTCGATCTCGTCGTCCGCTGCCGCCCGGCCCGGCGAGGCCGACCTGATGGTGTCGCTGCTCGCCGCGCCCCACCGGTCGGGGGAGGGCGTCTTCCGGGGCATCGCCTCGCACTTCCTGCAGACGGTGAACGCGGGTGATGTGATCCAGGCCCGGATCCTGCCGTGCAGCGAGTCCTTCCGCCTCCCCGAGGACACCTCCGTACCGGTGATCCTGATCAGCGCGGGCACCGGCCTCGCGCCCTTCCGAGGTGCGGTCCTCGATCGCCATCACGCCGGCTCGACCGGCACCCTGCTCTGCTACTTCGGCTGCGACCACCCCGACGTGGACTTCCTGCACCGGGAGGAGTTCGAGGCGGCCGAGGCGGCCGGCGCCGTCAGCATGCGCCCCACCTTCATGCACGCTCCCGAGAACGGCGCTCGCTTCGTCCAGGAGCGCATCGCCCGCGAGAGCGAGGAGGTGTGGTCGGTTCTCGAGGCCGGCGGACGCGTCTACATCTGCGGCGACGGCCGTCGTATGGCACCGGCCGTACGGGAAGCGTTCATGGCGATGTACCGGGACCGGACCGGCGCGAGCGATGAGCAGGCCGTGGCATGGCTCGCGGAGCTGGTCCAGGCCGGGCGCTACGTCGAAGACGTCTGGGCCGGCTGAGTCTCACCAGCAGGCGGAGACGATCGGGGGCGCACCTGCCAGGTGCGCCCCCGACCGTGTTGATGCCGTGTCAGCCCGACGGCACCTCTGGGATGTCGAGGCTTCCCTTGGCCAGCGCCACGGTCGCGGCGACGAGCGCGGCGAGGCTCGTCCGCTCCGTGGCCTCGTCCGGTACGCACGAGAGGACCTGCATGGTGAGGCCGTCGAAGCCGGAGAGGAAGAACCGGGCGACCGTTTCCGGGGACACGGCCAGTTTCTGTCCCGTCCTGTCCGCCGTCTCGGCGATCACCTGTGCGGTCACCTCGATGACCCGCTGGTAGTGGCTCTGGCGGGCCTCGTTGAGGCCGGGCACACGCAGCGCGAACATGGTCAGTTCGCTGAGCAGCTGGTGGCGCGATGTGGGCTCGCGCATGGTGCCCCACAAGGCACCGGCCAAGGCGCTGAAGGTCTTCTCGAAGCTCGCGTCCTCCGGCGCCGCCCGCTGTACCTGCGCGACCAGCTCGTCGGTGATCTGATCCATCACCGCCCGGTAGAGATCCTCCTTCGTGCCGAAGGTGTAGTGGACGGTGGCCTGTGCGACCCCGAGCTCCGCGGCGATGGCGCGAGTGCTCCCCGCGGCCACGCCCTCACGGGTCATGAGGTCGATGGCCGCCTTGATCAATTGAGGGCGGCGCTCTGCCGCGGAAATATGAGCCATACTGCCCAGTATATCGACTCAGTCGGTCGATCAAGTCGGCTCGATCCAAGACTCTGCCGGTGGCTGAGCGAACGCCCTGGTCGAACTCGCCTCACCCTCGCGGCCCGAGCCGTTTTCGTTCGCCCGGCTGTCCTCAACCGGCCCTCGGCACCCCGTCGCTGGCTGTCGTCCGAGGGCCTTGGCGGTACGTCTGAACTAGAATATGATTTGAGTTCGACTTGTCCGTACGGCCTGCCGAGCGACGGCCCCTGTGACGATCAAAGTCGCGGCAGCACCCTCTTGAACCGTGCGGCCGAACACCTTCATCTCGGCGCGAAACGCTTGGCGCTGGGCCCCGCCAGGAGGGTCAGCGCGCCGGTCCTCTGCTGCGGGGCCCGGAGCACGCCACGAAGCATGGACGTCGGACACGTGCACTCCCTGGAACCGGTGGCCCCCGCAGGCCGCCTGAGCCCACCAGTCTTCGGAGCCCCCGCATGACCAGTTGCCAGTTCCTGCTCTGCGCCCTCGGCGTGGCGACCGCCGTGCCGTTCGCCCGAGCGTTGAACCGGTCGACGTGGCCGGGGCGGAGCCCGGTGCTCGGCCTGTGGGTGTGGCAGTGCCTGGTCGCCACCGCCCTGCTGAGCTGCCTGACCGCGCTGGTACTGGGCATCGCTGCGGTCTTCCGTACCGTCCGCGACCACCTCTTCGGCTCCGCGCCGCCCGGCGTCGTGGCCGCCTACCACCTGTCCTCCGCTTCTCTCCTGGCCACGGTCCTCACCTTGCTCCTGGGGGCGGGAGCCGTGTGGACGGTGGCCGTGCTGGTCGGGCAGCTCAGGGTGGCTCGCCGGGCCCACGGCGCGGCCCGCGCCCGACTGCGTGAGCGAGCGCCCGAGTTTCCCGCCGGCCTTCCAGCGGCCCGCGGCCCTCTGCTGATTCTGGAAGAGGAGTACCCGGACGCCTGGCCGATGCCCGGGAGCCCGTCCCAGCTCGTCGTCACCACGGGGGCCCTGCGCCGGCTGACCGATCGCCAGCTGGAAGCCGTTCTTGCGCATGAGCGCGGCCACGCCCGGGCCCGCCACGACTGGCTACTCCATCTGTCCGCCGCCCTGGCGCGCGGCTTCCCCAAGGTGCCGCTGTTCACCCATTTCTGCGAACAGACCCATCGGCTGGTGGAGCTGGCCGCCGACGACACGGCGGCCCAAAAGTGCGGGCATGTCACCACCGCGCTGGCCCTCATCGAACTGAACCAGCATCGCGGGGTGTTCTCCTGCGCATCCAGCCGCCGCCTGCTCAAGGACAGGGTGCACCGTCTTCTGACGCCCCCTTCGACGCTCCGGCCGCCCCAACGCACCCGCATCGCCGTCACGGCGGCCCTGGCGCCACTACTGCCGCTGCTCATTGCCTTCGGACCGGGAATCGGCGCGTTCGACTGACCGCTTGACGATTCCTGCGGGACGTTCCGCTCACAGGGAACGGGCAGGCGTGTGAACCGGTCGGGCCGCTTCCTCAGAGACCGAGGTAATCACCCAGGTCGGCGTAGTCGACCTGCCACAGTCCGGGAGAGCCCGTCGGGTACTGGGAGCGGAAGCCGAGCAGGCGCTGAACACGCGGCGAGAGCGTCCTGGCCACTTCCATGTCGACCAGGAAGGGGTACGCCTCCTCGCCGGTGAGGAAGCCCGGATTGAGGGCGAAGGCCACAGCCCGTCGGTACTCGTCGTCGGTCTGGTTCGCGCCCCCTCCGTGCGCGGTCTTGCCGCTGAACAGAAGGGCGTCGCCGGCGTTCATGATCGCGGGGATCGTCTGCTCGGGAGTTCCCCGGTCCTCGAAGTCACTCCAGTGGTTGCTGCCCGGGATGACCCGCGTGGCGCCGTTCGCCTCCGTGAAGTCGGTCAGGGCGATCAGGAAGTTGAGGGTGACTTCCGGGCCGCTGGGCCCCATCCCGATGAAGGGGAACCAGTTCTCCAGGTCCCGGTGCAGCATCTGCGCCTGGCTGTGGGGGCCTATCTCGATCACCTGGGTGGTGGTCATCCAGTACGTGCCCGACTCAGGGAGGAAGATCCGGTCACAGATCTCGTGGACCAGGTGGTGCTCCAGGATCTCGTTGCGGAACGTGGGGCTGTGCGTGACCAGGTTGGTGAGCCGCTTGGTGTTGCTGCCGTGGAACGCGGCCACCATTTCGTTCTCGTGGGTCGAACCCGGGCGGAGTGCCCGCAGCGGCGGATCGATCTCGGCGTCGAAGCGGTTCCGCTGTTCCTGCGTCAGGAAGTTCTTGACGATCAGCCCGCCATCGCGAGCCAGGAGTTCGAGAATTTCGTCGGTCGGCGTGTCAGTCGCCACCGACGACAGGGTCTGGGGCTGCTTCTGAGTCGTCATGCGCATTCCTCTCCTTGAATCCGAACGGCGGCTGACCGGGCTTTGATCAACCGCCGGCATCCTGCGTCCGGTCGTCACGGTGCGCTTCCTGGTTGCTCCGGCCGGGGTCCGCCGCGTCGGGGCGAGGCCGGTGTGGGCACTCGACTCCCGGTTCCAGCCGGAGCGGCTTGGCATGGGACCGTCCCGAGCAGGTCAACAGCCGCTCACCGACGTCGGTGGTGCTGGTAACGGTCCCCCTCCCGCCCGTGGTTCAGGTCGGCGTATCGCCCGGCCCGCTCCAGCAGTCGGGGGACACCCGTTCCGAGCGACGGTCCGAAGGACGTGTCGTCGGGGCGCTCACCGCGCTGCCAGCGGGTGTAGATGGCCTCGCAGAAGATCGCCGCCTTCCAGAGCGCGAGGGTCTGGTACCAGGGCAGCGGGGTCAGATCGAGGCCCGTGCGGGACTGGTAGCGCTCCGCCAGCCGGCGCTGGGTGAGATAGCCGGGCGACCGCGTCACCCGGGTGAGCTCGAGCGGGGTGGGAGGGCTGCCCGCCTCGGACCACGTGGCGGTGAGGTACCCCAGGTCCGCCAGCGGATCACCGAGCGTGGCCATCTCCCAGTCCAGGATCGCGAGCACCCTGGCCGGTGCCTCGGGAACGAACATGAGGTTGCCCATGCGGTAGTCACCGTGCACCACCGAGGCCGCCTGGCTCGCCGGCAGGTTGCGGCCGAGCCAGTCCCCGACGCGCTCCACCGCGGGCAGGCTGCGTGTGGCGCTGACCTCCCACAACCCGCTGAACCTGTCGACCTGGCGCCGGAGATACCCCTCGGGCCGGCCCAGAGAAGCGAGCTCCCCCCGGGTCACGTCGATGCCGTGCAGCGCGACGAGGGCGTCGACGACCGCTTCGCTGGTGGCCCGGCGCTGCTCGGCGGAGGAGAGATGCGACGGGATGGTGTCGGTGATGACCGTGCCGTCGAGCCGGGACATGAGATAGAACGGCACACCGAGAAGCGACTCGTCCTCGCAGACGGCGAGGATCTCCGGTACCGGTACCCCGTGCTCGCCGAGGGCCTTCTGGACGCGGGCTTCGCGCACCATGTCGTGCGTCGACCTCGGCAGCGGCGGTCGCGGTCCGCGACGAAGGACGACGCACTCGCCACCACGCTCGATCAGGTACGTGACGTTGGACTGGCCGTCGCCGATGCGCTGCCACGCGAGCGGGCCGCTGCCGATGCCGTGTCGGTCGAGGAAGCCGGTCACCGCGTCCAGGACCAGGAGCGGAGGGCTGTCGAGTTGACGGGCCCGGTCCAGGCTCGCGACGACTTCCACTCCGTCGGGGACGGTGTGCATCACGTGCCTCCGTCCCGGCTCACGACGGCATCGCCCCGGAAATGCTCCCCGGCCTGGACCGCCGCGCGCCGGCCGGCCGAGGCCCGGCGGGCGATGGCCCAGCGGTGGGTCTCGTTGGAGCCGTCGTAGATGCGGAACGGGCGGACCTCGTTCAGGTACTGCGCCAGCGGCAGTCCGTCGGAGACCCCGTCTCCGCCGCAGACCTGGATGGCCCGGTCGACCACCCGGAAGATCGCCTCCGAGCAGTGCACCTTCGCGACCGAGGACATCGCCGAGCCCGCCTTCGGGTCGCTGCGCAGCAGCGCCGCGGTCTTGGTGATGATCGCGTCGGACGTCTCGATGTCGATCACGGACTCGGCGAGCAGGTGCTGAGCCAGGCCGAGCGAGTCGATCGGACCGCCGAACAGCTCCCTCTTCCCGGCCCGGTCGAGGGCGATGTCGTGCGCCCGCCGTGCCAGCCCCAGCCACCGCATGCAGTGCGTGAGACGTGCGGGGCCGAGCCGTACCTGCGCGTAGCGGAATCCGAGTCCGACCTCGCCGAGAACCGCGTCGTCGGGGACGAAGCAGTTCTCGATGTACAGGTGCGGGTGACCGCCGTCGATGGAGCGGTCCACGGTGTGGATCGCCTCGCCGACCCGGATCCCCGGGTTCGTCATGTCGACGAGGAACATGGTGGCCCCCTCCGGGGAGCCGTGGACGGCCGGGGTCCGCGCCATGACGATGCAGAACGCGGCACCGACGGCCCCGCTGGTGAAGCGCTTGTGGCCGTCGATGATCCAGCCGCCGTCGGTGCGCACGGCCGTGGTCCGCAGCGCCGCCGGGTCGGACCCCGCTCCGGGGTGGGGCTCGGTCATGCCGAAGCACGACCGGACGTCCCCGGCCGCCAGAGGAGCGAGACAGCGCTTCTTCTGCTCCTCGGTCGCGATCAGGTTGAGCATGTGCATGTTTCCCTCGTCGGGGGCCATGCAGTTGAGCGCGACGGGACCGATCGGCGAGTAACCGGCCTCCTGCAGGATCGGTGACCAGTGCTCGATGGGCAGTCCCTGTCCGCCGTACTCCGTCGGCACGAGCGGCGCGAAGACGCCGGCCTCCCGCGCCGCCACCCGCAGCCGGTCACGGGTGGCCTGGTCGAGGCGTCCGCCCGGCGCCGGCTCCGCGTCGACGACGACGTCGCGGATGAACCGGCGCGTGCGCGCTCGCAGTTCCGCGATGTCCGGTGGCAGATGAGGGAAAGTCATGGCTGTCCTTTGTCGGATGGGCGCGGTCGTCACGCGGTGCCGCCGGCGACGGGAAGGCCGCCGTCGGCGGTGAGGACGTGGCCGGTGACCCGGGAGGAGTCCTCCGAAGCCCGGTACACCACGGCGGACGCGATGTCCGACGGCACGCCCAGACGCGCTTCTCGCTCATCGATCAGTCCTCTGAGGAGAATTGGGCCCAGGGCCGTCGAGGCCGCGTAGTTCGGCGCGCCGGATCTTGCCGCTCTGTGTCTTGGGCAGGTCGGCGATGAAATGGACCGTGCGGGGGCACTTGTAGGCGGCCAACCGGTCGCGTGAGAACGCGATCAGTTCCTCTGCCGTCGCGTTCCGACCCGCCTTGAGCGAGACGTAGGCGACGACGGTCTCTCCGCGGTACGCGTCCGGCTGCCCGATGACCGCCGCCTCCAGCACCGACGGGTGCTCGTAGAGCGCGTCCTCGACCTCGCGTGGCCAGACCTTGTACCCGGACACGTTGATCTGGTCCTTGAGCCGGTCCACCAGGTAGACCCAGCCCTCCTCGTCGATGACGGCGACGTCACCGGTACGGAGTCGGCCCTGCGGCATGGTGTGACGCGTGACTTCGGGCTTGCCCCAGTACCCGGGCACCACCTGCGGCCCGCTCAGTTCGAGTTCGCCCTGCTCCCCGGTGGGCACCGGGTCGCCGTGCGGGTCCACCACGCGCGCCGTGAGGTGCGGCAGCGGCTTGCCGACGGACAGCGTTCCGCTCGGCCGGTGGACGGGAGCCCTGGCCCCCGGAGGCACCGCGATGACGGCGGACGTCGTCTCGGTCATCCCGTAGCCGTTGTGGAGGTAGACGCCGAACCGCTCCTCGAACCGCTCGACGACGGCCGGCGGGATCGGCGCGCCGCCGGAGAAGAGCGCCTTCGCCGACGCGAAGTGATGCGGACCGGCCTGCGGCAGCTCGAAGATCGCGTTGTAGGCCGTGATGGAGCCGATCGTGTAGGTCACCCCGTGCTCGGCGAACGCCTCCAGAGCGACCTCGGGGTGGAACCGGCCCGCCAGGACGAGAGTGGTGTCGGTGAGCAAGGAGATCGTCGCGTTGACCACCGCGCCGGTGATGTGGAACAGCGGGGCCACGGCGAGCACGACGTCCCCGTCGCTCACACCCATCCAGGACGCGCAGGTCGCCACCACGCTCAGCACGTTGCCGTGGGTGTTCATGGCGCCCTTCGGCGGCCCCGTCGTTCCCGAGGTGTACGTCAGGAACGCGACGTCGTCGCGGGTCAGCTCCACGGGTGAGGGGCCGCGGCCCTCGAACTCGTCGATCAGGGCCACCAGGTCCCCGTCCGGCGCGGGGGCGTGGCGCTCCGTCGTCGCGAAGACCCGCGGATCGTTCCTCGACTGGTAGTCCAGCGCCGAGGTGCTGATCAGCCAGCGCACCGTGCTCCCCGCCAGCGTCCCGAGCGTCTCGTGGACGTCCGTGTCCGCACAGACGACGCCGACCGCCCCGGAGTCCTCGATGATCCGGCGGAGCTCCCGGCGCCGGTACATCGGGTTGAGTCCCAGAGCCGTGGCCCCCAGCTTCCACAGGGCCAACAGCACCAGCGCGTACTGCGGAACGTTCTGCAGGTACACCCCGACGCGATCGCCCCGGCCGGTTCCGCGGGCCTCGAAGGCGGCGGCCAGCGCGTCCGACGCCGCGTCCACTTCCCGCGCGGACAGGGCCCCGTCGAAGAAGCTGAGCGCCCTGCCTTCCGGGTTCCTCGCCACGCGCGCCTTCCAGGCGGCCAGGAGCGAGCCGGGCGCCGCGTCCGTCCCGGTACCGAACCTGTCGAGGAATGTGCCCCGCCTGCGGTCCTCGTCCACTGTCATCTGCCGTCCTTCCCACCCATGTCCGTGCGCCTGCCGTGCCGGTCACGCGAGTTCGCGCTTGAGGATCTTTCCGGTGGACGTCATCGGCAGGGTCGGCACGATCTCCACGATGCGCGGGTACTTGTAGCCGGCCATCTGCTCCTTGCCCCAGGCGATCAGTTCGTCGGGGTGCGCCTCGGCGCCGCGGTCGAGGATGACGAACGCCTTGATCTCCTCGCCGTGGCTCTCGTGCGGCACGCCGACGACCGCGGCCAGGCTGATCGCCGGGTGTGTCATCAGGACCTCCTCGATCTCGCGCGGGTACACGTTGAAGCCGCCGCGGATGATCAGGTCCTTGGCCCGGTCGACGACGTAGTAGAAGCCGTCCTTGTCCCTGCGGGCCAGGTCGCCGGTGCGGAACCAGCCGTCCCTGACGGCTTCGGCGGTGGCCTCGGGGCGGCCGTGGTAGCCCCTCATGACGTTGTGGCCCTTGACCGCGATCTCCCCGATGGCGCTGCCGGTGCCGTCGTCCTCGACCTCCGACCAGTCCGGCTTGACGAGCTTGACCTGCACGCCCCAGACCGGCACGCCGATGGAGCCGGGCCGGGGCTCTCGCGCCGGATCGCTGAAGGTCACCACCGGCGACGTCTCGGAGAGGCCGTAGCCCTCCAGGACCTGGACGCCCAGTCGTGCTCTGACCTGCTTGATGAGCTCCGCGGGGAGCGAGGCGCCGCCGGAGACACCGACGCGCAGGTTCCTCGCGATCCTTTCGACGTCCACATCGTCGGTGAGCACCTGCAGCAGGCCCCACCACATGGTGGGTACGCCCGCGAAGAAGGTGATGTCCTCCTGCCGCATCAGGGACACCGCCTGCCGGGCGTCGAACCGCGGCAGCAGCACCAGGGTGCTCGCCGTCGAGAAGCCGGCGTTCATCTGCACCGTCGCGCCGAAGGAGTGGAACAACGGCAGCACGACCAGGTGGGTGTCCAGGGCGGGCCGGTTCTCCAACAATCGGTTGCACGCGAGGGCGTTGAGAACCAGGTTGGCATGGCTGAGTTCGGCACCCTTCGCCTGTCCCGTCGTACCGCTCGTGTAGAGGAGCACGGCCGGGTCGTCCCCCGACGTCCCGATGCTGCTGAACGCCGTCGCGGTTCCACGCAGCGCGGCGCCCATGGTCTCGACACCCTCGATCGGGCTTTCCGCCGCGGGATCGGCTGTGATGAGGAAGAAGTGTGCGCAGCTCGGTGTCCCGCTGAAACCGGCGTGCCCCTCCGCGCCCATCGGCAGGCCGACGTCACCCTCGAAGCAGAAGTACGCCTTCGCCCCCGAGTCGGCGAGGTGGTAGGCGACCTCCCTGCCCTTGAGCAGGATGTTGAGCGGTACGACGACCGCGCCGGCCTTGAGAATCCCGTAGTAGACGATCGGGAAGTAGGGCACGTTCGGGCAACTGAGCGCGACCTTGTCGCCGGGCCGGATGCCGCGGTCGACCAGGAGATTGGCGACCCGGTTGGCGGCGGCCTCGACCTGGGCGTAGGTGAGACGCGTCGTGCCGAGGACGACGGCGTCCCGGTCCGGGTGCGTGCGGGCGGAGTCCTCGAGCAGGACCGAGAGGTTCAGCATGGTTCTTCCGGGAGGTGGAACCGGGCCAGGCCGCGGAGAAGGAGCACGCGGCCTGGCTCGGGGCGGGTGGGGTTACACGCGGCTGGACGCGGGCGTCACAAGTTCCGCAGCAGCCGGTCGAGGGCCTCGGCCGTTGCCTCGATGTCGGCGGTGGTGTGTGCCGTACTGAGGAAGACCTTGCCGGACGGCATGAACAGGAAGCCTTGACGCAGCATGCCTTCGAGGATCACGCTCCAGAGCCCGCCGGTCCCGTGGAGCCCGGTGGCCTCACCGGCGGGGACGTACTGGAGGAGCGAGCCGACCCGGTTGAAGCGGCCCAGGCCGGCAGCGGAACCGAGAGCGCCGCCGACGAGGGTCTCGAACTCGGACGAGGTCCGTTCGAGCAGCTCGTAGACCGCGGGATCGGCCAGGACACGCATGGTCGCCGCGACGGCCGCCAGTGCGATCGGGTTGGCGTTGAAGGTTCCGGCGTGAACGACACCGGCCGTCACCTGGTCGACCAGGTCGGCCCGGCCGACGACGGCGCTCTGGGTGAAACCGCCGGCCATCGCCTTCCCGAAGACCGACAGGTCGGGCAGCACGCCGTACTTCTCGGCCGCCCCGCCCCGTGCGATCCGGAACCCGGCGATCACCTCGTCGAAGACGAGGACGACGCCGTGCCGGTCGCAGAGGGTTCGCAGCGTCGACAGGAACCGCGGTGCGGGTGCTTCGACGCCGGCGTTGCTCATCACCGGGTCGACGAGCACGGCCGCGATGCCGCGCTCGGCGGACTCGCTCAGCAGGCGCTCGGCCAGATCCACGTCGTTGAAGCGCGCCACGACCAGGTCGTCCAGCACGCTGGCCGACTGCCCCCGTCCGCCGGGGGCGGCGGGACGGTCGCAGTCGTCCTCGGACATCCCGGCGTACACGGTGTCGTGCCAGCCGTGGTAGCTCTTGGCGAACTTGAGGACGCGGCGCCGCCCGGTGGCGGCGCGTGCGAGGCGCAGCGCCACCTGCACCGCTTCGGTCCCCGTGTTGCTCCACAGCAGACGCTCGCCGTGCGGCACGGCCTCCAGGACCGCTTCCGCCGCGAGGTACTCGAGCGGGTGGCCCGTGCCGACGACCTGCATCTTCGTCGCGACCTCGGTCACGGCGGACACCACGCGCGGGTCACCGTGGCCGAGGACGAGCGGGCCCCAGGCCATCACGTAGTCGACGTACCGGTCGCCGTCCAGGTCCCAGACGTACGCGCCCCGCGCCTCCCGCACGAAGAGCGGATGGGGAGGCATCGCGGCGCGCAGGCCGGACCCCACACCCCCGCCGACGCTGCGGCGGGCTCGCTCGAAAGCCGAGCGGGATGATTCCAGGGCCATGAGATCGCCCCTGCCTTTCAGTACGTGATCACCGAGCGGATGCCGATGCCGCGCTTCATCTGGTCGAACGCCTCGTTGATGTCCTGGAGACCGATCGAGCCCGTCACAAGGGAGTCGAGGTCGATGCGGTTGTTCATGTAGTGGTCGATCAGCATCGGAAAGTCGGAATCCGGCTTGCTGGAGCCGTAGTTCGAGCCGATGAGTGACAGTTCCTGATCGGACATGACGAAGGGGTCGATGGAGATCCGCATGCCGTCCGCCACCTGCCCGGCGACCACCGCCGTGCCGCCTCGGGCCAGGACCTCGTAGGCCGACTCGATGGTGCGGGGCAGCCCGATGGCCTCGATGGCGATCTCCACGCCGCGTCCGTCGGTGAGTTGGCGCACCCTGTCGGCGAAATCCTCGCGGGCGTTGTTGATCAAATCGGTCGCACCGAAGACGCGTGCCTGCTCTAGCTTCTCGTCGGAGAGGTCCGCGGCGATGATCTTCCGCGCGCCGGCGAGCCGGGCCCCCTGGATCGCGTTCAGCCCGACGCCTCCGCAGCCGAGGACCACCACGGTGTCGTTCGGCCGCACGCCGGCGGTGTTGACGGCCGCGCCGACGCCGGTCGTGACGGCGCATCCGACCAGAGCCGACTGCGGGAACGGGGCGTCGTCCCGGACGGCGATCGCGGCCGATTCGGGTACGAGTGTGTACTGGCCGAACGTACCGAGGCCCGCGAAGCTGTAGACGTCGCCCTCGTCCGCGGACGTGACGCGGGTACGGCCGTCGAACGACAGGTGGTTCGCCGAGTGCCGGCTGACCATGTCACACAGGACGGGTCTGCCGCTGATGCAGTAGCGGCAGCGGCGGCATGAAGGCGTCCAGGACAGTACGACGTGGTCGCCCTTCTTCAGCGTCGTGACGCCGTCGCCGACACTCTCGACGATCCCGGACCCTTCGTGGCCGAGGATCATCGGCGAAGGCACCTCCCAGTCGCCCACCAGCACGTGCAGGTCGCTGTGGCACACTCCGCTCGCCTTGAGCCGCACGAGCACCTCGCCGGGCGGAGGGGTCGAGGGGAGAGTCACTCGTTCGACGGTCAGTGGTGCGTTCGGCGTCCTGAAGACAGCGGCGTCGAATTCTATGGTCATGGCGGGTTTCCTTCCGCGCGCTGTGGCGATCAGGTCCGAGCGGTGCGGATGAGCTTCTTGTTGGCGAACTCGTCGATTCCGGCCCGGCCCAGCTCACGGCCGAAGCCGGACCGCTTGACCCCGCCGAAGGGCAGTTCCGCGCCTTCGAGGCCGACGCCGTTGATGAAGACCATGCCGGCGTCGATCTTGTCGGCGACGCGCAGCGCCTGCTCCGCGTCCGTCGTGAAGACGTAGGAGCCCAGCCCGTACGGGGTTCCGTTCGCCAGTTCCACGGCCTCGTCCTCGGATCCGACGCGGTAGACGGTCGCGACGGGGCCGAAGAGCTCCTCGGCGGCTGACGGCGAGGCGGGTGAGACGCCCGTCAGAACGCCGGGCGGGAAGTACGCGCCTTCGCGCCGGCCCTTGGAGGTGAAGGTCGCCCCGGCATCGACGGCTCGCCTGACCTGTTCTTCGACGTACTCGGCCGCGGCGACCGAGGAGAGCGGCGCCAGGCCGTCGGTCATGGCGAGCACCTTCTCGGTGAACCGGTGGAGGAAGGCGTCGTAGATGTCCTCGGCGACGATGAAGCGCTTCCCGGCGTTGCACGCCTGCCCGGTGTTCTCGAACCGGGCCTCGACCGCCGCCTGGACCGTGGCGTCGAGGTCGTGGGTCGACAGCACGACGAACGGGTCCGAGCCGCCCAGTTCGAGCACCACCTTCTTGAGGCTGCGCCCGGCCTTCTCGGCGACCGCCGCGCCGGCCGGCTCCGAGCCGGTGAAGGAGACGCCCTGCACCCTGGGGTCCGCGATGGCATGAGCGATCTGCTCGCTGGTGGCGCGGACGTTGACGTAACAGCCCTCAGGAAAGCCCGCGTCCGTGAACAGCTGCTGGAGAGCCGCGGACGACTCCGGGCACTGCGATGCGTGCTTGAGCACGATGGTGTTGCCCAGCGCGAGGTTGGGTGCGGCGAACCGGGCCACCTGGTAGTACGGGTAGTTCCAGGGCATGATCCCCAGCAGCACGCCGACCGGCTGACGACGGACGAAGGCGGTGCCCTCCCCGTCGAGAAGCTCGATCGGCTCGTCGGCGAGGAACTTCTGCGCGTTCTCGGCGTAGTACCGGTAGATCGAGGCGCTGAACTCGACCTCCGCGACGGCCTCGTCCACCGGCTTGCCCATCTCCCGGTGGATTATCTCGGCAAGCTGCCCGCTGCGCTCGCTGTGCAGGGTGGCGACGGTGGTCAGCAACTGGGCACGCTGTTCGACGGAACTCTGCCTTGACCACTGGGCGTAGGCCTTCGCCGCCGCGTCGAGCGCCCCGTCGACGACTTCGTCCGTCGCGGTGGGGTACTCCTTGACCAGCTCGCCGCTGGCCGGGTCCACCACCGCGTACACGTGCCTGTTCGCCATGCTGACTCCTTGTTCGTTGTCGGGATTCATGCGCGGGCTCCGGTCGCGCGGGCCGGGTTCTCGTCCAAGGCCGCGTTGCGGTCGTGCAGCGCGCGGTAGGCGCGGAAGTAGACGAATCCCTGGGTGCCCCACGTCGCGAGCGCGGCGGTGTAGAAGATCGTGCGGTTCTCGTCGTCGAACGGCAGGGGGAAGAAGTCGTAGGTCCACGCGATGGTGGTCCCGGCGGCCGTGACCAGTCCCGTCCAGATCGCCGGCCGCTTCGCGCCCGCGTCCCAGAGCCGCTTGACGAAGTACCCGAGGAAAGCTGTCGTGAGCAGATTGGCGACGACATAGAAAGCGGCGACCGAGAACGCGCCGCTATCGGTGTGGAGATCCGCGCCGTGGAAGGGCCGGAGGACCAGGCCCGCCACGATCGCGACTCCGAATACGCCGATATCGACGCCGAGGCTCGGCTTGTAGCGGTGGGTGACCTTCATCAGGCCCATGATCAGAATGAGCGTGATGCCGACCGACCTGGAGAACGCGTCGAAGAAATACGCCACGTCGTACATGACGCTGCCGCTGTCGGCTCCGGACAGCGACCAGAGAAGGAAGTTGCTGCCCGACGTCGCGACGACCATCCACTCGAGACCGAGGAGGTAGTTGCCGTACCGGCGGATGAAACGCCAACCGTAGAAGTAGCCGGCGAAGATCATCCACACGTCGGCCAGCAGGAACAGCGCGACCTTCACCGGGACACCACCCCTTGGGCGTCGTGGGACAGGAGGGTGACGATGCGTTCGGCGGTGCGCTGGCCCGTCAGAACCGCGCCGTTCATGGTGCCGGCCCATTCGCCGGCGGTCTCGGTGCCGGCCCAGTGGATGCGTCCGTGGGGCTCGGTCAACGCCTTGCCGTAGCTCACGGTCGCGTGCGGGCCGGCGGCAGGGTGGGGGCCGCCCGGGGCGAACGGTTCCGATCCCCAGCGGTGGTCCAGGTAGTCGATCGGGGTGCGGGCCTGCGGACCGTAGAGGTCGACGAGCTGCCGGACGACCAGGTCGCGTCGGGTCCCGGGATCGAAGCCGTCGAAGACGCGGGGGTCGCAGAAGGTCATCAGGACGCCCGGTCCGCTGTGGACGGGTGAAACGTCGAAGGTGATGAACACGGTTCCGGTGTCGGTCACCGCTTCACCGGAGAATCCGTCGGCCCGCCAGAACGGCCTCTCGTAGGCCACGAAGGCCTTACTGAGGACGCCCATGCGCCAGGTTCGGGTGAGTCCCTCGGCCTGCTCGGGCAGAGCGGGTTCGAACTCGAGGGCTGCGCGGTGCTCCGGGGCGGCCGTGACGATCGCGTACCTGGCGTGGATCTCGCCGGAGTCGGTGCGGACGGTGACGCCGTTGTCGTCCTGGGCGATGCGGCGCACCGGTGTCTCCAGCCGCACCCGGTCGCCGAGCCGCTCCGCCACCCGCTTGGCGATCTCCTGGGTGGTTTCGACGAACCGGTCCTGGTTCGCTCCGTCCTCGACGTCCAGCATGTGGTTGAGCCCGCCCGCCGCACAGATGTAGCGCAGGACATGCAGCAGGGAGACGTCTCCCGGGGTGCAGCCCCACTGCACCTTGCTGACGATGGTCATCAGCGCACGGGTACTGGGCAGCGCGTTCTTCCGGTCGAGCCACTCGCCGAACGAGATGGCGTCGAGTCGGCTCGCCCCAGGCGTCTCCCATGGGGCGCTCACGTCGACGGTCGCGACCAGCTTGTTCACCGCCGCCTGCATGCGGGCCATGTCCACCAGGGTCAGCGGGGAGACCTTGGGAATGGTGCCGCTGTACGTGCGACGCCGACCCGCCAACCACAGCACGTTGCGACCCTGGTTGAACTGGCCGGTCGTGGTACACCCGACTCGGCTCGCAAGGTCCCGGATGGCCGTGTGGCGTGGTGCCACCCAGGTTGCTCCGAGGTCGACCTGCACGCCTGCCACCTTGCCGGAGCGCGACCGGCCTCCGACCCGGTCGCGGCCCTCCAGCACCAGCACGGACCGCCCGGTGTCCACCAGCCTCTCGGCAGCGCTCAGGCCCGCGAAGCCGGCACCGACGACCACGACGTCGACCGCGGTGTCGCCAGAACCGGGCTCACGAGATCCGGACATGGTTTCCCCCTTCACCCACGCGGTTCGCGTGCTGCGAGATGTATGTCGTGACAGGGCCGACGAGGGCCTCGGGAAGGTGATGGCCCATACCGGGAATGACCACGTGCTGCGCCGAACGGATCGCCCGGACGGTCGCGGCGCCGCCGCTCGGGTGCACCAGCAGGTCCCGGTCACCGTTGATGACCAGCGTCGGGGCCGTGATCCTGCTCAGCTCGGCCGTCCGGTCTCCGGAGCGCTGGATCGCCTGGATCTGGCGCGCCGTGCCGGCCGCCGGTTCCCCGGCGCTGCGGTCCCATCCACGAGCCCCGATGGCCGCCTCGGCGGCGTCATCGATGGGATGTCCTGTTCCCGCGATGTGCCTGGTGAGCCGCAGGTGAGCACGGACCGCCGCGGTTCGGCTCCGCGCCGGCGGGGCGGCGAGGAGCCGGATCGTCGACAGAGCCGGCTGGCCGACCTTTCGTGCCCCGGTGGTGGAGTAGATCGAGGTCAAGGACAGGACCCGCTCAGGTGCTGTGGCCGCGATCGTCTGCGCGATCATGCCGCCCATCGACCGGCCGACCAGGTGAACCCGCGAAATCCCGAGATGGTCGAGTACGCCGATGGCGTCCTGCGCCATGTCAGCCAGCGCGTACGCGTCGGCACGCGGCCGGGCGGCGATCTGACGCCAGAGCCCGGGAGGGGGAGTGGTGACGAACGTCGACTGGCCCGCGTCGCGGTTGTCGATCGCGACGACCCGGAAGCCGCGGCCGACGAGTGAGCCGACGAACGAGTCGGTCCAGAAGGTGAGGTCCTCGCCCAGTCCGGCGATGAGCAGTATCGCGGGGTCGGTTCTGTCGCCGAAGTCCCGGAAGCAGATCGTCAGCCCGGACGGCAGGGTCGCGTACTGGTCGACGCTCTCGGCGCCGCTCCGCTCAGACACGGGTCGCTCGCCTCCCGCCGGAACGCCGCGCGGCGGACCGGCCGACGCCGAACTCGAGGTTCTCGTCGACCACCGGACCGCGCAGGGCCTTGGCGTCCTCCGGGTAGGACATCGCCATCCGCCAGGGGGCGGACAGCCCCTGCTTCGGCATGAACTTCTCGGCCCGCTTGGCGTATCCGGCCTGAAGGTCCATGACGGGCCTGCGCTTCGTCTCCGACGGCGCGATCGGTACCACCGTGTCGTATCCGTGGGCGTCCATGTGCCGGACCAGATCGATGAAGTAGCGACACATCAGGCTCACCTTGAGCGTCCAGGACGAGGTGGTGTAGCCGATCGCCATCGCCCAGTTCGGGATCCCGCTCAGCAGCATGCCGCGGTAACAGAGCGCGTCGGCGATGTCGATCCGGCGTCCGTCGACCACGATGGGCATTCCGTCGAAGAGCCGCAGGTTCAGCCCCGTCGCGGTGACGATGACGTCGGCCTCCAGCTCCTCGCCCGACGACAGGACGATTCCGCGCCTGCTGAACCTCGCCACGGTGTCGGTGACGACGGAGGTCCGGCCCTCCTTGATCGCGTCGAAGAAGTCGCCGTCCGGTGCGAGGCACAGCCGCTGGTCCCAGGGGGCGTACGGCGGGTTGAAGTGCTTGTCGACGTCGAACCCCTTGGGAAGGCGCTTGATGTTCTCGCGCCGGATCAACGCTCGCCCGGCCTTGGGGAAGGTCCGCAGACCCTTGACCACAGCACGGTCGAACCAGATGTTCTTGAACCGGGTCACGGCGTATCCGCGCTTCTCGCCGAGCAACTTCGTGAGCGCGAGGGCGATCCGGTCGACACGGGGGAGCGCCATGACGTAGGTGGGAGTGCGCTGCAGCATCGTCACGTGCCGGGCGGCGCCTGCCCCGGTGGTCATGGCCGGCGCCAGCGTGATCGCGGTCGCCCCGCTGCCGATGACCACGACCTTCTTCCCGCTGTAGTCGAGATCCTCGGGCCAGTGCTGGGGATGGACGATCTGCCCCTCGAAGTCGTCCTGCCCGGGGAACTCCGGGGAGAATCCCTGGTCGTACCGGTAGTAGCCGGTAGCGGCGAAGACCCACCCCGCGTGGATCGTCTTGGTCCGGGGGTCACCCGTGACCGGGTCCGGCGTCCGAACGGTGAGGGTCCACCTCGAATCCGCCGATGACCACTCCGAGCTGACGACCCGGTGGCGGAGCCTGAGGACGCGGTCCAGCTCGTTCTCCTCGACTGCTTCCCGCAGGTACTCCCTGATGAGGGGAGCGTCGGCGATCGCGGCCTCGTGGCGCCACGGCTTGAAGTCGTAACCGAACGTGTGCAGGTCGGAGTCGGAGCGGATGCCGGGATAGCGGAACAGGTCCCAGGTGCCTCCGATGTTGTCTCGCGCCTCCAGCACGGCGAGCGACTTGTCGGGGAGCTCCCGGCTGAAATAGGCGGCCGCGCCGATCCCGGAGATCCCTGCTCCGATGATCACCACGTCGAACTCCTCGACGGCGTCCAACACCTCAGCTGTCATGGCGGCTCCTCGCTGTTCATCTGGCGGTCACATCACTGTCGCCAGCAACGACCGCGGTGAAAACGACAGTGAGCACCTGCTTCGCCGGGGTCCGGTGCACGATGCACAGCCGGTCGCGCGATTGCGCCCAGACGGTGGTTGACAGCCGGGTGAGACCTGGGGGAGGGAGCGCCCGGGTCCCCAAGGAGCGGAGCCGGCACGGGGGTTGCCGCGTAGGCGGCCACGCCGAGCCATTGCCGTGCCCTGGGCGGACGTGATAGAGGTTTGCCGCCGCAGTTTAGTAGCACTAAACGCCTGGTCGGAGTCGCGCCTGTTCAGGCGCTCGTGCACGTGAGGGGCGTGCGCGGTCGCGGCCGAGGAGGCGCAGGCGAGCAGCACGGGGCGCGCTGGGGAGACCTGCCGCCGGGCGACGGCGCCGGTTCGCTTCGTCGGGTCGTACCGCCTCCCGCCCCATTCATCCAGCCATGACGAGCCGGCATCGGCCCGTGAGCTGAAAGGTGGTCGACATGACCGGCCTCTCCAAGACAGGGCAAGGCGAAGCACTTGACGGTGAAGGAGGATCGGGCAACCCGCTCAACCGTGGGCTTGGCGTATCGCAGATCGTGTTCATGGTCGCCGCAGCGGCGGCGCCGCTCGGGTTGGTGATCGGCGGTGTGCCGCTCGCCTTCGCCGTGAGCGGCAGTCCGGGGATGCCACTGTTCTTCGCGCTCTCCACCGTGATGCTGCTGATCTTCGCTGTCGGCTTCACGCTGATGGCCGGGCGGGTGCGCAACGCGGGCGCCTTCTACGCATACGTTCAGGCGGGGCTCGGCCGGATACCCGGCCTTTCGGCCGCGACCCTTGCGCTCTTCTCCTACGCTCTGCTCCTCGTCGGGGTGAACGCGTATGTCGGTGTCGCGACGAGTAACGTCGTCGAGCGGTACGCCGACATCGGCTCCCCGTGGTGGTCGTGGGCATTGGTCTCCCTGGGCGTCATCGCTTTCCTCGGCTATCGCGATATCGAGCTGAGTGCCAAGGTGCTCAGTGCCGTGCTGGTGCTGGAGTCCCTGCTGCTCCTGGTCATGGACGTCGGCATCGTGGGCCACGGTGGTGTCGACGGGCTTACGGCCGAGCCGTTGTCGCCTTCGATGGTGGGGAACGGCTCTTCGGGCCTCGGCATGATGTTCGCCATCTTCGGGTTCATCGGCTTCGAGGCGACCGCTGTGTTCCGCAACGAGGCGAAGGACCCCGACGTCACGGTCCCGCGGGCCACATACGCCGCGATCCTCATGATCGGGATCTTCTACTCGTTCACCGTGTGGGCGATCGTGGTGGGTGTGGGAGTGGACGCGGTGGCCGGCGCCGCGAAGTCCGACCCCCAGGGCTTGGTTCTCACTCTGGCCCGGAGCTATGTCGGGTCGGTCTGGGCCGACGTGATGCAGGTACTCCTGATCTCCAGTCAGTTCGCTTGCGTGCTGGCCTTTCACAACGTCGTGACGCGCTACCAGTTCGTGCTGTCCCGTGCCGGCGTCCTTCCGGCGTCGCTGGGGGTCACGCACCCCCGGCACCGCGCGCCGTCGGGTTCCTCGGCCGTCGCCTCGGTGGTCGCGTTGGTCATCACGCTCGTCGTCGCCGCGCTCGGCCTCGACCCGATCGGGGATCTCTACGCCTGGTTCTCCGGCGCCGCCACCCTCGGCATCGTCCTGCTGATGGCAGCCACCAGCCTCGCGGTGATCGGCTTCTTCCGGCGAGCCGATGAGCGGAAGTCGGTGTGGAGCACGGTCGTGGCCCCGGCCGTGGCCTTCCTCGGTCTCGCCTGTGTCGTCTGCCTGATGGTCGTCAACTTCCCCCTGCTCGTCGGCACTGTCGAGGGCGCCTGGGTGATCGGGGGCCTCGTCGCCCTCTCGGCCGCGGCCGGGGCGGTGCAGGCCCTCATCCTGCGGGCGCGCCGACCGGCCGTCTTCGAGCAGCTCTAGGATGCTCCGCGCGGGACACGGAGCAGGGGAGGCGACAGGACCCACAGGACCTCGCTCACCGTCGTGCCCGGATTGTCGAACTGGTGCAACGTCCGACCGGAGAACGAGGTGGACACTCCTGGTGACAGCATCCGGGTCTCGCCCCCGACGACCAGCCGGGTCGAGCCGCTCAGCCCCATCGCGAAGATCGTGGCGGTGTCGAGCCGATAGGGGCCGCCGGTACCCCCGCCCGGTTCGATCACGGAACGGAAGACCTGGAACGCCGTGGTGTCGGCGGGCGTGAGGAGGTACTCGGCTACGCCCTCCCCGCCCATGTCGATCCGGCTTCCGCCCTCCACGACCTGCTCGTCCGGGTAAGCGAACAACTCTCCGACCCCGATCTGCAGCACATCGCAGACGCGCAGCAACGTCGGGACGGACACGTTGGTCAGCCCGCGCTCCAACTGGCTCAAAAAGCCTTTGGTGACCCCTGCCCGGAGCGCGGCCTCCGTCAACGACAACCCGCGGCTGAGCCTGATCTTCCTCAGCTGCGCGCCTGCGGGCGCTTCGAGGGCAGTAGAGCCCTTGGCCGCTTTGCCCGCTTTCCCGCCGTCGTCCATGGACGCCATGTGCTCACCGCCCGTCCCGAGTCCGAGGTCGAGGTCGTGTGTCCGTCGGGTGACAGGCCGACCCGGAGGAGCCCTCTCCGTGGCAAGAGGCTAAGGCATGCGAGTGATGCGCACCTGGTGCGGCCCTCATGAGGCGCAACGGTGCCGAGCCCCTTGCGGCCCTACCGCCAGCGTGATAGACCTGCCGCCGTTTAGTGCGGCTAAACAGCTCGACCTTGTGGAGGTGGCGTTGGCCGGCCGTGCCGCTCCGCGCACGAGCGAAGTCAGGGTTCGCGTTTGCGGCGGGCGGCTTCAGATGCATCAGCGCACCGAGTGCAGGGCCGTCTCGGGGTCGGCAGTCCCCACCGCACGTGAGGGCAGCCTGGCGCATGTCGCTGTCGTCGGCGGGCCTTTCAGCTGTTTGTGACACGGTATGCCGGGAGCGTCTGCTCCTCGTGATCAGGGAGAAACTGGAGACATGGACGAGCTGTGGCCCACGCCCTCCTCTGAGGTCGCCGATGCGATCAGGTCACTGTGTCAACGCCTGCTCACGGAAACGGACGCCCTGGTCGACGCCTTTGCGAGGCCTTCTCTCCTCGCCCAGAACGATCCAGCCCTCCTCGCCGACGCATCGCTGGTCGAGGAGGACCGCGAGCTCAACCGCTCCGATCTCGTCCAATGGCTGACCGCGAACGTGCAGCAACCGGGGCGGCGGGTGGAGCCCTACGTCGGCCCGCGGACCACGGCGTACATCAACGATCTTGTCTCTCGAGGCATCGCGCCGGACTTCGCCGTTGCCTGGCGCGTGGCACTGGGGATCGGCTGGCGGCGATGGCTGGAGGAGTGCGTGGCGGACTGCGCCGGTCCCGACCTGCTCGTAGGGGTCCTGGACGTGACGGCGAAGTCGTTGGTGCAATACGCCCTCGACTCGGTCGCGGCCCTGCGCCAAGCCGGTCTGGCCGCAGCGATGGGCCATACGGATGCCGAGGGGATCGCGCTGATCCAGCTGATCGCCAACGGGGCACCGATGGCGGAGGACCTTGCCGAAGGGCGCCTGCGCTACCGGATGGCGCGGTGGCACGTGGGTCTCGTGGTGTGGATCGATGATCCTCAGGAGGCGGATGCCCTGGACAAGACGGTCTCCGCCGTGCGGTCGGCCGCCGGGGGCGGGAGCGCCCTGGTGGCGCGTGCCAGCGGTACGTCGCGGTGGCTCTGGCTTTCGGGAGAGGCCGTCCCGGACTTCCACCAGGTGGAGAAGGCCCTCGCGACGGCCGACAAGGTCCGCGCGGCGGTCGGACGGCCGGGGCGCGGACTCGACGGGTTCCGGTCCAGCCATCAGGACGCGCTCGCTGCTCAGGCGCTGGTGATCCGGCTCGGGTCCGACCGGCGCTTCACCGCCTACGCCGATGTCGAGCTGATCGACGCGCTCACGAAGGAGCGTGCCGGCGCACGTCGGTTCGTCATCAACACTCTCGGGCCGTTGGCCGAAGCTGACACAGCCCTACGACAGGCACTCCTCACTTACGTGCAGTGCGGCTTCAACACCACTCGAGCGGCAGCCAACCTCTACGCGCATCGGAACACCGTCGAGCGGCGGGTCTCGCGCGCCAATGAACTTTCGGCCGTCAAAGTGGAGGACAACCCGGCCCATGTGGCGGCGGCACTGCTCGTCCTGGACATCGCACCCGACATCGTGGCGATCAGTCCGGGCTGAGGGCTCTCTCCCGAGAGTCACTGAGGCGGTTGGGCTTTGGCCCTCCCGGACGCGGGCGAACGCGCGTTTGTGGATGGTGCGGAGGCCGTCCTGAGGGACGGAAGCGGGATGCCGGTGCGCGAGCCCGGCCACGGCCCGTAGGCCGCCCGCTCGACGTGCTGGTGCATGCCGCCGTCTTCCTGCACGAGGCGTGTCCGCGGCTCAACGAGCTGTTGGGAGAGCGAGTGCCGACGGGTGTGCGGTCACCTGGACGCCGTGGACCGCTTCTGTCCGTGTCGAGCGACACATTCATACGACATTGTCGAGTGACAATGTCGCGTGCTTGTATTGGTGCAACCGGTGCAGAAGGGACGACGCCACTGCATCGGCCGCGTAGCGCATCAGTGAGCTGAGCGCCCGTTTGGACGGGCGGACTGCTCTGAGCCAAAGGAGAAACCCGTGAACAACCTCGCGAAGCGCATGTGTGTCGCCGTCGCCTCCCTGGCGGTCGCAGGCGGAGCCGTACTCGGCGCCGGAGGCGCTGCTTCGGCTGCCACGCCGCTGTCCGGGCACGTCAAGAGCCCGTCCGTCAGTGTCGTAGTCAGCGACCCTCACCGCACTGGTGCCGACGACCGCGGCGCGATCCGCGGCGACGACCGCCGCTTCGGCCGCGACCACGACCACGGCCGGACCCGTGACGGCCACCACCACTCCGGCCGCGGCCACGAGGACTGCGGGGTACGCGGCCACGAGCACCGCCGGGACAGTGGCCACGACCACCGCGGAAACCGCGACCAGCGCCACCACGGGGACCGCCGCGACGACTACCGGTGGGACCATGGCGTCAGCTACCTGTGGGACCGTACCCACGGCTGGCGTCATGGCGGGGACCGTGACCAGGCCGGCCACTACGAGTACGACCGGTGCCGCGTCGGCCTCTGATCAAGGTCGCTTTCGTGGTCGACGCTCCGGTGCCGAGCAGGGCCGCTGGAACTACAGCTCCACCGGCAACACTCGCTCCGAACACGCGGGTTCCCCCGCACCGGTACAACTGGTGCGGGGGACAGGCATTTAGGCAGGTCCTCGCCGCCGCATCGGCTCCGGCCGGCAGGCCCTGTTTGTCCTGGCTCACCTGCGCCGCGGCGACACCTGCACAGAAGCCGTCGCCGAACTGCCGCGAGACCGGATACGGGTGCTGGGTCCCGGTCGAAGCACCGCTAGGCGGGTGCAGGCACTTCCTCAGGCCCGGAAGTCCGCCGGCCGTTCCGGGGACGCTTCGGCGAGGGCCTTGTGGACCGCCTCCACGCCTGCCTGCAGGCCGTAGACCGGGGTGCCCGGCTGCTGGCGCCAGGAGTCGGTGATGCCGCCGGCGTCGACCGTGTCGAAGCCCAGTTCCTCGATCAGGGCCCGGACGGTCCGCTTGGCCGCCTCGTCGTCGCCGGCTACCGGGAGGGCGAGGCGGTCCGGGTCGCCGGCCGGGCGCGGGCGGTCCAGGATGTCCTGGGCGTAGGTGCCGTTGAACGCCTTGATCACCGGATGGCCGAGGTGCCGCTCGGTCCAGCGGCTCTCGGTGAGGCCCTCGTCCTCGATGTCCGCGATCCGGCCGTCCCGCTGCGGGTAGTAGTTGCCGGTGTCGATCACTGCGGCGCCCTCGGCCGCGCCGTCCAGCAGGCCGTCGGGCAGCAGCGGGACCGCCTTCAGCGGGACGGTGACGACCACGACCTGGGCGCCCTCGGCCGCGTCCTCTGCCCGGACCGGGGTCGCGCCGGTCTCCTCGGCCAGTTCGCGGAGCGTCTCCGGGCCGCGGGAGTTGGCGACGGCGACGTCGTGCCCGAGGGCGGTGAGCCGCCGGGTGAGGTTGCCGCCGATGTTCCCCGCGCCAATGATGCCGATCTTCATGGCTGACCCTCCGAATTTCCATGCGCGTGCATGCGTCCGTCACCGGGGTCAACCTCACGGGGCCGGGCCCTATTCCGGCCGCCCATGCGGACCTCGTGAACGTCGGTGACCGCGGCCGGGCGCGGGCACCGCCACTCGCACGCGACACGGGCGATCCCACCCGACCACCGCAGGGTGCCGGCTCTACGCGGTGGCACGTACCACGTCCACGTCGTCCGCCCGGACATATGCCAGCCGGTGGCCGAACTGGATCTCGTAGTACAGGGCTTGTCCCTTCACGAATCGGCCGGGCGAGGCGCTGTCGACGTCCGAGGGCTCGAAGTGCTCGCCCCTGACGGTGCCCTGGGTCGCGTACCGCTGGCCCGCGAGGAACTTGTAAGGGAGTGGTGAGTCGGGGTGCACGGCGATGCCGTCGGGGTACGCCGAATCCTCGGGGTTGGCGCGTCCGTACACGGGGATGTCGGGCAGTCCGGGTTTGGGCGTGACCATCCGGCCGACGCTGCCGACCGCTGTGGGGTGCGCCGACGGGTTCCTGAACCACGCCTTCTGGCCCAGGTACCAGATGGCCGTCCAGTCGCCGCGGCGCTGGGCGACCGCGTATGTCTGCCCCGTGGAGACGCGCGACGTCATGTCGTGGACGCCGATCGTGGAGTCCTCGCCGTCAGGACGCTTGCCCACGTCCTGCACCAGTGGGGCACTCTCACTCGGCTCGGTGTACAGACGCACGGCGCTTGATCCGTGCGGGGCGCAGAGCTCGGCCTCCCCTGTGCACCCCGTGTATTTCGGCCTGTTCGTTGCGAAGTCGGGAAGAACGGTCACCAGTTCGCTGTCGTGGCCGGCCGTCGCGCGCAGGGGTGCGCCCAGGAGGTCGAAGTAGTGCCGCCAGTCCCAATAGGGGCCGGGGTCCTCGTGCATGGCGGGGATGCTGGCGGTCGTGGGGCCGGGTACCTCCTCGTGGCCGATGATGTGCTGCCGGTCCAGCGGAATGGCGTACTTCTTGGCGAGGTACGACACCAGGCGGGCCGACGACTGGTACATCTGCTCCGTGTACCAGGTGTCCGGCTGGGCGAGGAACCCTTCGTGCTCGACGCCGACCGAGCGGGCGTTGACGTCTTGGTTTCCGGAGTGCCAGGCGATGTCCTTGGTCCTGACGTGCTGCGTCACCCGACCGTCCCGGGAGCTGATCGTGTAGTGCCAAGACGCCTCGGACGGCGTCTGCACCGTCTGGAACATGGTGTTCTGGGTGTCCTCCGTGTCGTGGATGACGACGTAGTCGATCTTCTGATCCTTGGGACGGTCGGCCACGTCATGGTTGCCGTACCGATCGTCGCCGTACAACACGCGCGGGGCCGGAAGCCAACCGCACGCGAGGGTCGCCGGACACTCGACCCCGGTGCCGGCAGGGCTCTTGGCATTGGCGTCGGGGCTGTTCCCGGGCCCCGACGCTTCCTGCGGCGGCGGTACGGCCTCCCTCTGCGTGGCGCCCGGTCGCACTCCGGGGCTCGCCGCGAGGGTCACCCGCTGCCCCGTGTCCGTGGTGCGCTGCGCACCCTTACGGATCACCTGGAACACGTTGTCGGCATACGTCGCCGCTGCCACGCTGTCGGTCGACCCGGAGAAGCGCGCCACCGCTCCCCACCATTCGGCCGGATTCGCACCGAGCGGCCTGCCCAGCTCTCGCTGCGTCGCCGCCAGGAGCGCGGCGCCGCCGCGTATGTTCTCGGCGGCGTCCGTACGCAGCCTGACCGAAGGAACACGCAGAAGTCCGGCAGCTCGCTCCAGCGTCGCCAACTGGTTGAAGGAACCTTTCTTCCCCAGAGGTGCGCCCTGCGCGGCCGGTGGGTCCGCCGACGACGCCGACCGCCCTGGCGCGGCGCGGTCCACCGCGCCGCCCGGTGCTCCGGCCAGGGCCGCGTGCACGTCGGTGAGGTGCATCGGCCCGTATCCGCCGATGACGCTCGGAGCGCCCGCGTGCGCGTCCCAGCGGGACTCCATGTACGACACGCCGAGGAGCACGCTCCGCGGCACCCGGAACTCGGCGGCTGCGTCGGAAAAGGCCCGCTGCAGCCGGATCCCGGATTCCCGGTCGTGCGGACCGCCCACCGGCCAACTGCCCAGCAGAGGCGTTATCAGCGCAGCCGCCGCTATCACGCAGGCCGTCCGGTACAGATGTCTCACGGTGCGGGGAATGGCAGACCTTCCCATGCGGGACCTCCTGTAGGAGCCGGGGGCGATGCGGGCGCGACGAAGGACCCGCGGGCAGCACGAGATCCGCGGCAGGCTGCTCCCCGTACATCCGCCCAACAGCGTCGGGACAAGGGAACGTGTGCCGGCAACGGCCGCTCCTCCACGTTCTCCCGGCTCCCGCGCGTCGGCTTGCCAAGCGTCACTGGCGCGGCCTAGTCGTGCGCTCGGAGCCACCCGGTCGGCGGCCCGGCGCCCGCTGCTGCCGAACGAACGCGATGGTGCCGGACGCGGCCCGGCCCGGCCTGGAGTCGGGAGTCGGCGGCCGCGTCGTGCGGGCCA
>NZ_MUNH01000620.1:0-4742 GCF_002154615.1 Streptomyces recifensis | reverse complement strand
GCGGCCGGGATCGCGGTGGCCGCCCCGCACTACGACCCCGGGTTCCCCGGCACCCAGGGCGAGGCGGGCCGCCATCTGCTGTACGAGTCGGGGAACGACCCCTGGCGGCTGATGCTGTGGGCGCGGCTGCCGGTGATCGCGCTGACGCTGCTCGGCGGGCTGGTGGTGTTCGCCTTCGCACGGGACCTGGCCGGGAGGGCGGCCGGTCCGGTGGCCCTCGCGCTGTACGCCTTCTGTCCCGACGTCGTCGCGCACGGCTCGCTGGCCACGCTGGACCTCCCGATGACGGCCTTCCTGCTGACCTCGGTGTGGCTGGCCTGGCGCGCCCGGAACCGGCCCCACCTGTACGTGCCGCTCGCCGGGGCGGCGCTGGGCGCGGCGGTGGCCACGAAGATGAGCGCGCTGCCCGCGATCCCGCTGCTGATGCTGCTGGCCGCCTGGTCCGTCCGGCAGGCGCGAGCCGGTGCCGGACGGCGGCGCAGGGCGCTGGCGGCGCTGGGGGGCGCGGGCGTGGTGCTGGCGGTGGCGCTGGCCGTCGTCTGGGCCGCCTATCTGGTCGTCGACCCCCGGCTCGGCTTCGCGCCCGCCGAGCCGCTCCCGCCGCTGGCGGGCAAGCGGGCGCTGGTGAGCGGTCTGCTGCCGCTGCCGCCCGCCTACGGCGCCGGGCTGCGGGCGCAGTTCGCCATGGAGTACTACCCGTGGGAGGGCTTCCTGTTCGGCCGGGTGTACACCGGCGCCCTCTGGTACTACCTGCCGGTGGCCCTCCTGGTGAAGACCCCGCTCGGCCTCCTGGCCCTGGGCGCGGCCGGCGCCGTGACCGTCCTGGCGGTGCCCCGCCTGCGCCCCGCGGCCCCGTACCTGCTGCTGCCGCCCGCGCTGCTGCTGGCGGTGGCGACGACGGGCGCGCGGGACTTCGGCACCCGGTACGCGCTGTTCGTCCCGGTGTTCCTGGCGCTGGCCGGTGGCTGCGTCACGCATCTGCGGCGCCGGTGGGCCGAAGCGCTGGCCGGGGTGCTGGTGCTGTGGGTGGCGGTGAGTTCGCTGCGGACGTTCCCGTACTACCTGCCCTACGCCAACGAGGCGTTCGGCGGCCCGGCGCGGACGCACCGGCTGCTGCACGACTCCAACGTGGACTGGGGCCAGGACCTCGGCGCCCTCGCGGACCGGCTGCGGGAGCGGTACCCGGGCGAGCGGGTGTGGCTGGTCTACAAGGGCAGCGGGGTCCCGTCGTACTACGGCATCCACGCGGGCGCGCCGCTCTCGGTGCCGCCGGAGCGGGTGCGGGGGCTGCTGGTGGTGTCGGACTCGGCCGCCGCCAAGGCGCGGGGGCGGCTGGCGGAGCTGATCCGCACGAGCCGCGCGGTCGACGACGTGGGGCACTCGATCACGGTGTACCGCCGCTGACCCTCCGGGCCGACACGGGGGGCGACCAGCAGTGGTGAGCTATGTTGGCTCGTCGTGGGAGACAAAGTCGACGGTCCGGCGCCCTCGCCGCAACAGGCACGCGCCCAGGCATCAGCGATCACCTCGGGCGGACCCGGCACGGGCGCCGAGGCCGCGCCGACCTCCCAGCTCCGGGCGCTGTTCGACGGGCCCCGGCTCTCCCCCGGACAGCGCCGGGTGGCGCAGTACCTGATCGAACACCTCACCGAGGCCGCTTTCCTGTCCATCACCGAGCTGGCCGACCGGGCCGGGGTGAGCCAGCCCTCGGTGACCCGGTTCGCCTCCGCCGTGGGCTTCAGCGGGTATCCGGCGCTGCGGGAGCGGCTGCAGTCCATCGCGTTGGGCGCGCTGGCGGGCGGTCCGGGCGAGGAGGACCGGGCGAACGAGCTGCAGGCCGCCGTGGACGCGGAGATCCAGAACCTGGAGCACCTGCGCCGCGATCTGGCCGACCCCGACCGGGTGATCCGGGTGGGCCGCGAGCTGTCCCGCTCCACCCCGCTGACCGTGCTGGGGCTGCGCATCTCGGGGTCGCTGGCGGAGTACTTCGGCTACGCGGCCCGGCGCATCCACCCCGATGTGCGGCTGGTGACGCGGGGCGGCAGCGTGGCGTGCGACGCGCTGCTCCAGTCCCGTGAGGCGGGCGGCACCTGGGTGCTGGCGTTCGCCATGCCCCGGCACGCGCAGGAGACGCTCGCCGCGCTGCGGGTGGCGCGGGAGGCGGGGCTGAAGGTCGCACTGGTCACCGACCTCGCGCTGGGCCCGCTGGCGGAGGCGGCCGACGTCACCTTCGCCACCGGCACCGGCTCCCGGCTGGTCTTCGACTCGTACGCCGCCCCCGGTCTGCTGGCCGCCGCGCTGCTCCAGGCGATGACCGACGCCGACCCCGAGCGCACCCAGGCCCGCCTGGAGCAGTACGAGCACGTCGCCGACCAGCAGCAGTTCTTCCTGCGGGACTGATCCGGCGCGGATCGGCACCACCCGGCACGGATGAATGTTTTCATCCGTCTTGCAAAGCGGTTGGCATATATAAATACTGCTCACGGATTCCGTGGCGTCCCCGCCCGGCCCGCCGGGGCCAGGGCCGCCCCCACCCGTCGGACCACCCTCTCCGGCGACGAGGCACACCGGAAGCGATGAGCATGCCGATCACCACCACGCGCATCAGCCGCGACTGGCCCTGCCAGGTCAAGCAGCCGGGCAGCTACGACTGGGAACGCTCGGCGGCCAAGTGGCTGCGCGAACTGATCCCGGCGCGCTACGCCAGCTATCCGGCGCTGATCAAGCACCCCGTCCTGCTGGCCCGGCACGCCGGTCTCCAGGTCCAGCAGGAGATCCGGGTGGCACGCACCGCGCTGCAGACCGCCCGCGCCGAACTGCCGGTGCTCGGACTGCCGGAGTCGGTCATCGAGCACACCATCAAGCTGTACGCCGCCGAGCTGCTCCAGCTCCAGCACATCGCGCGCAGCGTCCGCGCCGTCTCCGAGGCACTGGGCGCCCGTGGTACCGGCCGCTGACCCCGCTCTTCGCGCACCCGGTCCGGCACCCGCCGCCCCTGATGGGGACGGCCGGGCCGGACAAGTGAGCGAACGGCCGGGGTGTGCCATGCTCGTGGCGTGACGAGCGAGCCCACCCCTTCCGTGGAAACCGGCTTCGGCGCCGATGTGGCGGCGCTGGCCAGAGTCGTGGCCCGGCAGCGCGCCGAGTTGGAGCGGCTGCGGGACCTCACCGCGTCCTCGGCGGTGCTGGAACGCGCCAAGGGTGCGCTGATGGCCCTCACCGGCCGCTCCGCCGACGCCGCTCACGAGGAACTGCTCGCCCGCGCCGAGGCCGGGCGCCGCACCCTGATCGAGGAGTGCTGGCTCACCCTCGGCACGCTGGAGCACCCGAAGCCGGCCGGCCCGGACGCGGACCCCTCCGGTGCGCCGGCGCCGGTGTCCGCCTCCCGCAAGCCCGCGCCGACCGCGCCCGGCGACCTCGCGGACGTCCTGGCCGACCTGGGCCGGGCGCTGGTGCGGGTCGGCTCGCCGCAGGAGCTGGCCGGGTGCCTGTTGCGCCATCTGGGCCCGGACGCGGCCGTCGACGCCGTCGTGCTGTACCAGCACCGGTCCGAGGACGGCCTCGAACTCATCGGGTACGCGGGCGTCGACGCCGCTCTCGCCGGGCGCTGGCGTCGGCTGCCCGAGGTGAGCAGGCTCGCCCCGCTGGACTGTCTGCGCACCGGCGCGCCGCGCTGGCTGGAGAATTTTGCCGAGGACCGGCGCCAGTACGTGCTCCTGGACCCCTCGGAGCGGTGGCTGTCGCGGGCCTGGCTGCCGGTGCCGGGGGGGCACGGCTCGGGCGTGGCACTCGGCGTACTGCGAACTCAAGGGGGTCCGTTCGAGCCCCGCGAGCGTCAACTACTGCTGGGCGCCGCCCGGTTGTGTGCGGGGCGGCTGCGCGCCTTCGATGCGGACCGGGGCGGCGACACGAGCGGCATCACCCCGTACGTGCAGATGGTGCTCGACGCGTTGCCGGGTGCCACGATCCTGCTGCGCCCGCTGCGCTCCGCGTCCGGCGCGGTCGAGGACTACCGGATCGAGGCCGTGAGCCCGGAGGCGGTCGACGTGTTCGGCAACACCGGGCGCGACATGCTCGGCCGGCAGATCCTGGAGAGCTATCCCACTGTCGCGGGCGAGCAGTTGTGGCACGGCTATCTCACGGCGCTCACCACGGGCGTGCCCTTCGAGAGCGCGCCGTTCGCCTACCAGGACGTGGTGGACGGCGTACCGGTGACCGCCACCTACTCCGTGCGGGCGACGCCGCTGGGCGACGGCCTGCTGGTGACCTGGCTGCGGCTGGACCCGGTGGACCGGCAGGAGCAGCGGCTGTGGGACGTGCAGCGGCTGGGCAATCTGGGCTGGGCCAACTGGAACCTGGTCACCGGCGAGACCTCCTGGTCCGCGCAGACGTACGCCGTGCTCGGTCTCAACGCGGCGCGCGGGCCGGTGCCGCTGGCGGAGCTGCCCGCGCTGGTGGCGCCGCAGGACGCGGCTCCGCTGCGCGCCGCGATCACCGAACTCGTCGACCGAGCCCGCCCCTTCGACGTGCCCTTCCGCATCGACGCGCCGAGCGGGGTACGGCACCTGCGGATGGTCGCGGAGGCGGTGACCGAGCCGGACGGCACGCCCGCGGAGGTGCACGGGTTCGTCCAGGACCTGACCGCCCAGCGCAGCGCCGAACTCGCGCTGGTCGAGAGCGAGCGGGCGATGCTGCTCCAGCGCGGGGTGCTCCAGGCCGAGCGGGCGCTGGCCGACCGGCTG
>NZ_MUNH01000619.1:0-10074 GCF_002154615.1 Streptomyces recifensis | reverse complement strand
CGACCATGTCGACCCCCTGCTCGGCGGCGGCCGGAAGCAGCCGCTGGAGCGCGCGGTCGTGGTCGAGCAGGGTGTAGCGGCCGGCCAGCAGGAACGCGTCCGGGCGCGGCTCGTCGAGATCGAGGGTCAGCTCGACGGGCTCGACCTTGTTGACGCCGAGCCCCCACGCCTTGATGACGCCCTCGTCGCGGAGCTTCTGCAGCACCCGGAACGCGCCGGTGCGGGCGCTCTCGTACCGCGCCAGCCACTGGTCGCCGTGGAAGTCCTGCGCGATGTCGTGGACCCAGACGATGTCCAGCCGGTCGGTGCCCAGCCGCTTCAGGCTGTCCTCGACGGACCGGAGGGTGGCGTCGGCCGTGTAGTCGTCGGTCATCCGGTTGGGCCGGCCGTGCTCGAAGAGGCCGCCCTTCTCGCCCAGCTCGCGGGCGGCCGGGTCCTCGACGTCGTCGTGGATGACGCGGCCGACCTTGGTGCTGAGCACGTAATCGTCGCGCGGGCGTCCGGCGAGGGCCTCGCCGAGACGTATCTCCGACAGCCCGGCGCCGTAGAAGGGCGCGGTGTCGAAGTAGCGGACGCCCTGGTCCCAGGCGGCGGCCACGGTCGCGGCGGCCTCTTCCTCGGGGATGGCCCGGAACATGTTGCCGAGCGGGGCGGTGCCGAAGCCCAGGGGGCCGGGGAGGAGGGACTTGATACCCATGGGAGCGTGATCCTTGCCTTTACGGGGTTTCGCGGGCTTTGCACAGGTCCGCGTCACTTGCTCTGTCGAGGCTAGGATCGATGCTTGAGACTGTCCAAGACTTGCTTGGACACACTTGAGTCCCTGGAGGTCTCACATGCTGGATCTGCGCCAGCTCCGGTATTTCGTGGCCGTCGCCGAGGAGGAACACGTGGGCCGCGCGGCCGAGCGCCTGCACATCTCGCAGTCACCGCTCAGCCGCCAGATCGCCCAGCTGGAGAAGAACCTCGGCCTGACCCTGTTCGAGCGCGGTCAGCAGCGCATCCGGCTCACCGCCGACGGGCGGGTCTTCCTCTCCGAGGCGAGGGCCCTGCTCCGGCACGCCGACCGCCTGGAGAACCTGGGCCGCCGGCTCGGCCGGGGCGAGGAGGGCGGGCTCTGCATCGGGTACACCGTCGACGCCATGCACACCGGCGTGCTCCCCCGCGCACTCCGGGAACTCCACGGCGAACGCCCGGGCATCCACGTCGCCCTCTACAACGTCCCCGCCGCCGAGCAGTTCGAGGGGCTGCGCAGGCGGAGCCTCGACATCGCCCTGGTCCCGGAACCGCCCGCCGAGGACGACCCGGACCTGAGGGCCGCGCTGCTGCTGGACGACCCGCTGCTGCTGGCCGTGCCCACCGGACACCCGCTCGCCGAGTCGGCCGAGGTCGCCCCGGCCGACCTGGAACAGCAGCCGTGGATCGCGGTGGAGAACAGCCGACGCCCCGCCTGGCGCGACGAGTTCATCGCCGCGTGCGCCGCCGCCGGGTTCACCCCGGACATCCGGCTGGAGGCGTCCGAGCCGCTGACCGCGCTCGGCCTCGTCGCCTCCGGCCTCGGGGTGGCACTGATCCAGCGGAGCATGCTGCGCGGCCCGGTCGCGGGGGTGACGGTACGCGAACTGTCCTGGCTGCACATGTCCGTTCGGCTGTGGGCGGCCTGGCACCAGATCGATCTCCGGCCCGTGGTCACGGCGTTCCGTACGACTGTGCTGGACACCCGCGACCAGGACGAGGTCAGTACCTGAGCACGGCCGCCACTCCCCCCGCCTCGGCGAGGGTGCCGTCGGGGACGAACAGGACCTGGGAGTCGGCGTCGACGGCGCGGTCGACCAACTGGTCGACGATGTCGGTGGCCACGCCCAGGGTGTGCGGCGGCGGCTCGACGTCCGGCCTGGGTTCGGGCAGCGTGACCGGCTCGGGCACCTCGGCCAGCTCCAGCACCCGGCCGTACTCGGTGATCCGGCCCGCGAGGTCGAGCCCCTCCTCCACGATCAGCAGCGCCACCCGCTTGTCCGCCACGGCCGTCCAGACCTCCTGCGGTCCGCCCGCGTACTTGCCGAGCCCGCGCGCCTCGCCCAGCGCGTCGAGGGCCTCCGCGATCTGCTTCTCACGGAACTCGGCGAGGACCGGCTCCAGCCGTTTCATCAGGTCGGCGGGCCGGTCCTTGTCCATCCCGGTCAGCGGCAGCGTGCCCGCGATCATGTCGCCGTGCGTGGTGACGTCCCTGAACGCCGAGAGGGTCTTGTCTCCGCCGATGACGAACAGGGGCAGATCGCCGTCGTGCTCCTCGATCGCGTCGCCGAGCCGCTTGTCGACCCTGCGGAGGTACTGCTCGAGCCGCTCCCAGTGCCCCTCGTACGGCGGGGCGTGGGGGATCGGGCCGGGCAGCGCATCCTCCGGCGACGGAATCTCCGGCTCGCACGGGAAGCCGTGGTGCTCGACCTCGTCCAGGCGTTTCACCGAGCCGTGGTAGAGGCGGCACATCTCCTGGTCGAGCACGAGCGCCAGGAACGGCTGGGACCGCTGCTCGGCGGCCACCAGATACCGCGTCAGGAACTCGTCGGCGAACTCCACGCGCGGGCGCACCGGCGCGAGGGACGTCATCTGCCAGACCTGGATCGGTTCGTCGGCCGCCACGTAGACCACCATGGCGTCGTCCGGGTGGAAGGGGTCGGCCACCTGCTCGATCGCCGCGGTGTCCAGCACGTGGTTCCGCAGTTCCAGCCGGGTCTCCCGCGCGACGTCCGGGTCTTCCGCGAGGCGGCGCTTGGCCTCGGTGACGAGGTCGCGCAGCATGATGCGGTCCTTGTCGCTGAAGGGGAAGTCCGGGTCGGTCGGCATCACCAGGGTGATGGCGGGGTACGGCCTCGGCTCGCTCAGAGCGGCACGGATCTCAGGAGTCAGCTCAGAGGTATGCACCAAGTCAGCGTCGCACCGCGCTCCCGCGCCCGCACCTCGAAAGGAGGCCCGGCCCGGTCGCCCGAATGGCGGAGCGGGCATACCGTGAACCGTAACGAAACGGGCGCCGTCGTACGCCGGGGACCGGACCTCCCCGGACACGCAGACCTGACGCGAGCAAGGAGCCGAGTCATGCGCAGGAACTCTCCGATGAAGGGGCAGCGCGGCCTGGGCGCGCGGGGACAGGGCAAGGTGCTCTCCTACCACACCCAGATCCCCGAGGCAGCCGCCCGCCAGGCCAAGGACCAGCAGCGGTACCAGCGCCAGCAGCAGGAGCGCAAGCAGTCCGACGGCCGCTGGACCTGACCGTTCACCCCTGGCGCGAGCCGGGGCGGAACTTGGGGACCCGTACGGTGATCTTCGTGCCGGCACCCACGCCGGTCTCGATGACCAGACCGTACGGGTCTCCGTACACCTGGCGCAGCCGGCGGTCGACGTTGCTCAGGCCGATGCCCGTGTCGGGTCCGGCGGTGCCCCGCAGCAGGGCGCGCAGGCGGTCCGGTTCCATGCCCACGCCGTTGTCCTCGATGACCACGCGGGCCTCGGTGCCCTCGTCCTCCGCGACGATCGTGATGCGGCCCCGCTCGGCGGACTCCTCCAGGCCGTGTTTGAGCGCGTTCTCCACGAGCGGTTGCAGGCACAGGAACGGCAGGGTCACCGGCAGCACCTCGGGCGCGATCCGCAGGGTGACCTCGAGGCGGCGGCCGAAGCGGGCGCGGGCGAGTTCGAGGTACTGCTCGATGGAGCGCAACTCCTCGGCGAGCGTGGTGAAGTCGCCGCCCCGGCGGAACGAGTAACGGGTGAAGTCCGCGAACTCCAGCAGGAGTTCACGGGCCCGCTCGGGGTCGGTGCGCACGAAGGAGGCGATGCCGGCCAGGGAGTTGTAGATGAAGTGGGGGGAGATCTGGGCGCGCAGGGCGCGGATCTCGGCCTCGATCACACTGGAGCGGGCCCGGTCCAGATCGACGAGTTCGAGCTGTACGGAGACCCAGCGGGCGACCTCCTCGGCGGCCCGGCGCAGCCCGCCGGAGTCCCCGTCCCCGAACGCGGCGAGCACCCCGGTGACCCGGCCGTCCACAGTCAACGGCGCGAGCACCCCCTGCCGTACGGCGCAGTCGGCGTGCGCGCAGTCGAGTTCCACCCTCTGGGTACGCCCCGCCCGCACCACGGCGGCCAGCCGCTCGGTGACCTGGGCGCGATGGTGCTCGCCCACCCCGTCCCACGCGAGCACGTCCTCCGCGTCGGCGAGCGCCAGCGCCCCACTGCCGAGCAACGGCCGCAACCGCCGGGCCGCCTTCCGGGCGGTGTCCGGGGTGAGCCCGGCCCGCAGCGGGGGCGCGGCCAGCGAGGCGGTGTGCAGGGTGTGGAAGGTGGCCTGCTCGACGGGGGTACCGGGGCCCGCCGGATTGGCCTGCTGCCGCCGAAGCGCGACATGCCCCAGCGCGGCCCCCAGCACGAACAACGCGAGCCCGGCGACAGCCAGCAGCAACACCCCGAGCACACTCAGGTCCGCCACCTCACACCCGCCCCTCCGGCAGATGCAGCCGCGCCATGGTGGCCGCCGTACCCGCCGGGACCCGGTGCCGGGTCGCCAGCGAGACCAGGATCATCGCGGTGAAGCCCACCGGGACCGACCAGACCGCGGGCCAGGCCAGCAAGGTGTGGGACCAGCCGGGGCGAGTGGTGCCCGTGATGGTCGTGGTGACGGCGGTGAGGGCCGAACCGCCACCGAGGAGGAGTCCGGCGACGGCGCCGGGCGGGGTGAGGCCGCGCCACCAGATGCCGAGGATGAGCAGGGGGCAGAAGGAGGACGCGGAGACGGCGAAGGCAAGGCCGACCGCGTCGGCCACCGGCAGCCCGCCGACCACCGTCCCGGCGGCGGTGGGCACGGCGATGGCGGGGACGACGGCGAGCCGGAAGTGCCGCAGCCCCAGCGCCGGGAGCACGTCCTGCGCGAGCACCCCGGCGACGGACATCGTGAGCCCGGAGGCGGTGGAGAGGAAGGCCGCACAGGCCCCGCCCGCGACCAGCGCGCCGAGGAGGTCGCCGCCGACCCCGCCGATCAGCCGTTGCGGCAGCACGAGTACGGCGGCGTCGGTGTCGCCGGTGAGCAGCAGGTCGGGCGCGTACAGCCGGGCCAGCGAGCCGTACAGCGGCATGAGCAGGTAGAAGGCGCCGAGCAGGCCGAGCACGATGACCGTGGTGCGGCGGGCGGCGCGGCCGTCGGGGTTGGTGTAGAAGCGGACGACCACGTGGGGCAGGCCCATGGTGCCGAGGAAGGTGGCGAGGATCAGCCCGTAGGTGGCGTACAGGCCGTGTTCCGTGCCGCTCGGGGCGAGCGAGGCGGAGCCGGCCGCCCGGTCGGGCAGCGGCACTTGGGCGCCGCGCGGAAAGCGGAGGTCGGTGTGCGCCCCGATGTGGTGGCGGCCCTCGGTGAGGGTGAGCACGGCCCCGCGCAGCGGGTGCCCGTCGATGCTGCCCGTGGCGGTGACCGGTACGGCTTCCCGGACGGTGACGTTCACCGGGCGGTCGACGCGGACCTCGGTGGACCGGTGGAACACGGGCCGCTCGTCCCAGGCGGGCAGCGGGGCCCGGTCGGTGTGCCAGGCGGCGAGCAGGAACACCACGGGCACCAGCAGCGCGGTGAGCTTGAGCCAGTACTGGAACGCCTGGACGAAGGTGATACTGCGCATGCCCCCGGCGGCGACGGCGGCGGTCACCACCACGGCGACGACCAGCCCGCCGAGCCAGCCGGGCGCACCGGTGAGCAGCCGCAGGGTCAGTCCCGCGCCCCGCAGTTGGGGCAGCAGGTACAGCCAGCCGACGCCCACCACGAGCACCCCGGCGATCCGCCGCACCGCCCGCGACTCCAGCCGGGCCTCGGCGAAGTCGGGCAGCGTATAGGCACCGGACCGGCGCAGCGGGGCCGCGACGAAGGCCAGCAGCACGAGGAATCCGGCGGTGTAGCCGATCGGGAACCAGAGCATGTCGACGCCCTGCGCCAGCAGCAGCCCGGCGATCCCGAGGAAGGAGGCGGCGGACAGGTACTCACCGCTGACGGCGAAGGCGTTGAGCCGGGGTGCGACGGTACGGGAGGCCACGTAGAAGTCGGAGGTGGTCCGGGAGATCCGCAGCCCGAGCGCGCCGACGAGCGCCGTGGCGAGCACCACGGCGGACACCCCGGCCATCCCATAGGTCTGGTTCAACGCCCTTTCACGTCACCCTCGTTGCGCTCGGCACGGCGGACGTACCAGGCGCCCGTGGCGAGCAGGACGGGGTACGGCGCGACACCCAGCAGCAGCCAGACGGCACCCCGGCCGGTGTCACCGTCCGGCAGGAGACGGAACACTACGGGGAACAGCCCCAGGGGCAGGGCGAGCAGGGAACACGCGACGAGACCGATGCGAACCTGACGGCGCATCAACTTCCGTACGGCGGAGTCGTCGTGTGCGATGGAGTCCGGGTAGGCGGCCCGCGTACGGCCGGCGGGGGCCCCGGTGACCACCTCTCGGCGCGGGGTGGGGTCCGCACCCATGACGCACCCCCCGAGACGCCGGTGATCACCTTGTTGCGGCGAGTGTACGCAGCGCGTCCGGGGTGGGACAGGGTCCTGGCGGGTTCGGCACAGGGTCGCCACAGCGCGCCGGGCTCAGCGGGCGCGGGCCGCGGTGCCGGTGGCGCGGCGGGCCAGCAGATCGCGCAGTTCGCGGGCGTTGCGACGGCTGACGGGAAGGACACGGTGACCGACCCGGACGGTCAGGTTGCCGCCGTCCAGGCGGAGTTCCTCTATCCGGTCGAGCGCGACCAGATGGCTGCGGTGGATGCGCACGAACCCGTACGTGCGCCACTGTTCCTCCAGCGTGGACAGCGGCACACGGACGAGGTGGCTCCCGCGCCGGGTGTGCAGCCGGGCGTAGTCGCCGTGCGCCTCGGCGTAGGCGATGTCGGCGACCGGCACGAACCGGGTCACCCCGCCCAGTTCCACCGGGACCTGGCCCCCGCCGGGCGGCACGGCCGGCTGGACGCGGGGGCCCTGGCCGGCGTGGGTCAGCTCGGCCACCCGGCGCACGGCCTCCGCGAAACGCTCCTCCCGCAGCGGCTTGAGGAGGTAGTCGACGGCCTTGAGGTCGAAGGCGCGGACGGCGAAGTCCTCGTGCGCGGTGACGAAGACGATGAGCGGCGGAGCGGCGAACCCGCCGAGCAGCCGGGCCAGTTCGAGGCCGCTGAGACCAGGCATGTTGATGTCGAGGAAGACCACGTCGACCGCGTCCGCACCCCCCTCCACGGCCCGGCTGAGGGTGCGCAGCGCCTCGGTCGCCGCCAGCGCGGGCAGCACGCTGCCGACGCGGGGGTCCTGGTCGAGCAGGTACAGCAGCTCCGAGAGCGCGGGTTCCTCGTCGTCCACGGCGAGGACCCGCAACAGGCCCCCGCCGCGGCCGCCCTGTGCCTCGGTCTGCCGCGTCCCGCTCATCCCCGCCGGTCCCTTCCTCCCGTGTCCGTGGGAGGAATGGTGGGCCCTCGCGCGGATGGCGTCCAGCACGGCGACGCGGCGATTCACCGGGGGCGGGGTCAGGCCACCGTCACCGTCTCGTCGCCCTTCCCGGCGAACTGGGTGCGGTACAGCTCGGCGTACCGGCCCCCGGCCGCGAGGAGCTGGTCGTGGGTGCCGCGTTCCACGATCCGGCCGGCCTCCACGACGAGGATCTGGTCGGCGGCGCGGACGGTGGAGAGCCGGTGGGCGATGACCAGGGCGGTGCGGTCCTGGAGCGCCTCGGTGAGGGCCTCCTGCACGGCCGCCTCGGAGGTGTTGTCGAGATGGGCGGTGGCCTCGTCCAGGATGACGACCCGCTGGCGGGCCAGCAGCAGCCGGGCGATGGTCATGCGCTGGCGTTCGCCGCCGGAGAGCCGGTAGCCGCGCTCGCCGACGACCGTGTCGAGCCCGTCCGGCAGGGACCGTACGACCCCGTCCAGCCGGGCCCGGCCGAGCGCGTCCCACAGCTCGTCGTCCCCTGCGTCGGGGCGGGCGAGGAGCAGGTTGGCGCGGACGGTGTCGTGGAAGAGGTGGCCGTCCTGGGTGACCATGCCGACCGTGGCCCGCAGCGAGCCGGCGCTCAGGTCGCGTACGTCGACACCGCCGACCCGTACGGCGCCGCTGTCGGCGTCGTACAGCCGGGGCAGGAGCTGGGCGATGGTCGACTTCCCGGCGCCGGAGGAGCCGACCAGGGCGACGGTCTCGCCGGGGGCGGCGCGGAAGGAGACGCCGTGCAGCACCTCGGCGCCACCGCGCACGTCGAGCGCGGCTACCTCCTCCAGGGAGGCCAGGGAGACCCGGTCGGCGGCCGGGTAGGCGAAGCGCACGTCGTCGAACTCGACGGCGACCGGGCCGTCCGGCACCGCGACCGCGCCGGGCTTCTCCGCGATGAGCGGCTCCAGGTCCAGCACCTCGAAGACCCGCTCGAAGCTGACCAGCGCGCTCATCACCTCCACCCTGGCCCCGGCGAGCGAGGTGAGCGGGGCGTAGAGCCGGGTGAGCAGCAGGGCGAGGGAGACGACGGCGCCCGCCTCCAGGGTGCCGCGCAGCGCGAACCAGCCGCCGAGGCCGTAGACGAGGGCGAGCGCGAGGGCGGAGACCAGGGTGAGGGCGGTGATGAACACCGACTGGGCGGTGGCGGTGCGCACGCCGATGTCGCGGACATGTCCGGCGCGGGCGGCGAACTGGGCCGACTCCTCCTCGGGGCGGCCGAACAGCTTGACGAGGGTGGCGCCGGGCGCGGAGAAGCGTTCCGTCATCCGGGTGCCCATGGCCGCGTTGAGCTCGGCCGCCTCGCGCTGCATCCGGGCCATGCGGCTGCCCATCCGGCGGGCGGGCAGCACGAACACCGGCAGCAGGACCAGGGCGAGGAGGGTGATCTGCCAGGACAGGGTGAGCATGACGGCGAGGGTGAGCAGCAGCGTGACCACGTTGGTGACCACCCCGGACAGGGTGGAGGCGAAGGCCCGCTGGGCGCCGATCACGTCGTTGTTGAGGCGGCTGACCAGGGCGCCGGTGCGGGTGCGGGTGAAGAAGGCCACCGGCATCCGCTGGACGTGGTCGAAGACGGCGGTGCGCAGGTCGAGGATGAGCCCCTCGCCCAGGGTCGCCGACAGCCGCCGGACCAGGATGCCGAGTCCGGCCTCGGCGAGGGCGACCGCCGCGATGAGCAGCGAGAGCCGGACCACCCGGCCGGAGTCGTGGCCCGCCACGATGGCGTCGACCACGCGTCCGGCCAGTACCGGGGTGGCGACCGCGAGCAGGGCGGTGACGATGCCGAGCAGGACGAACCGGGTGATGCCCGCGCGGTGCGGTCGGGCGAAGGCGGCGATGCGGCGCAGCGTGGCGCGGGCGAGGGGCCGGCGCTGCTGCTGCGCGGTCATCACGCTGTGCAGTTGCGTCCAGGCGGTGGTTTCCATGCTCATGCGTCCAACTTAGGACCTCAAGTTTGCTTGAGGTCAACCGTTCGGGGTCCGGGTGCGGCACAGTGGCCCCTCCAGCAACTCGGCGAGGAGGAGTCCCGGTGGCGGTTCGGATGGAGACGCGCGGTCATGTGACGACGGTCGTCCTGTCGCGCCCGGCGGTACGCAACGCGGTCGACGGTCCGACGGCGGCCGAACTGGCCGCCGCCTTCCGGGCGTTCGAGGCGGATGACGACGCGCGCGCGGCGGTCCTGTGGGGCGAGGGCGGTACGTTCTGCGCGGGCGCCGACCTCAAGACGATCGGCACCGAGCGCGGCAACCGGGTCGCGCCGGACGGTGACGGCCCGATGGGCCCGACCCGGATGCGGCTGTCCAAGCCGGTGATCGCGGCCGTGGCCGGGCACGCGGTGGCGGGCGGTCTGGAACTGGCCCTGTGGTGCGACCTGCGGGTGGCGGAGGAGGACGCGGTGTTCGGCGTCTTCTGCCGCCGCTGGGGCGTCCCCCTGATCGACGGCGGCACGGTACGGCTGCCCCGCCTCATCGGCACCGGCCGCGCCATGGACATGATCCTCACCGGCCGCCCGGTCCCGGCCGCCGAGGCGCACGCCATCGGCCTCGCGGACCGCGTCGTCCCGCCCGGCCGCGCCCGCGCGGAGGCCGAGG
>NZ_MUNH01000618.1:0-7191 GCF_002154615.1 Streptomyces recifensis | reverse complement strand
GCGGCCAAGGATCACGGCACTCCGATCCGGATCGGGGTGAACGCGGGTTCGCTGGACCGCCGCCTGCTCCTGAAGTACGGCAAGGCCACGCCGGAGGCGCTGGTGGAGTCGGCGCTGTGGGAGGCGTCGCTGTTCGAGGAGCATGATTTCCGGGACATCAAGATCTCGGTGAAGCACAACGACCCGGTCGTGATGATCGAGGCGTACCGTCAGCTCGCCGCGCAGTGCGATTACCCGCTGCACCTGGGTGTGACGGAGGCGGGCCCGGCGTTCCAGGGCACGATCAAGTCGGCCGTGGCCTTCGGTGCGCTGCTGTCCGAGGGCATCGGTGACACCATCCGGGTCTCCCTGTCGGCGCCGCCGGTGGAGGAGGTCAAGGTCGGCAACCAGATCCTGGAGTCCCTGAACCTCAAGCAGCGCGGCCTGGAGATCGTCTCCTGCCCGTCCTGTGGGCGGGCGCAGGTGGACGTGTACAAGCTGGCCGAGGAGGTCACCGCGGGCCTGACCGGGATGGAGGTCCCGCTGCGGGTGGCGGTCATGGGCTGTGTGGTGAACGGCCCAGGCGAGGCCCGCGAGGCTGACCTCGGTGTCGCCTCCGGCAACGGCAAGGGCCAGATCTTCGTCAAGGGCGAGGTCATCAAGACCGTCCCGGAGTCGAAGATCGTGGAGACCCTCATCGAAGAGGCCATGCGGCTGGCCGAGGAGAACGGCGCCGCGGATCAGGTGAGTTGAGGCAGAGCACGGCACGGACCGAGAGGGGGCCGGCGTGACGATTCTGGAGAGCATCCGGGGACCACGCGACCTGAAGGCGCTGTCGCAGGACGACTTGGGCGAACTGGCTGCCGAGGTACGCGCGTTCCTGGTGGAGGCGGTGTCGAGGACCGGGGGGCACCTCGGCCCCAATCTGGGCGTGGTGGAACTGACCATCGCCCTGCACCGGGTCTTCGAGTCACCGGGCGACCGCATCGTGTGGGACACCGGACACCAGAGCTATGTGCACAAGCTGCTGACGGGTCGTCAGGACTTCTCTAAGCTGCGCGGCAAGGGTGGCCTGTCCGGCTATCCCTCGCGGGAGGAGTCCGAGCACGACATCGTCGAGAACAGCCACGCCTCCACCTCCCTCGGCTGGGCCGACGGCCTCGCCAGGGCGCACCAGGTGCTCGGGGAGCGCGGGCACGTCGTCGCGGTCATCGGGGACGGCGCGCTGACCGGCGGCATGGCCTGGGAGGCGCTCAACAACATCGCAGCCGCCAAGGACCGCCCGCTGATCATCGTCGTCAACGACAACGAGCGCTCCTACGCCCCCACGATCGGCGGCCTCGCCAACCACCTCGCCACGCTGCGCACCACCGACGGCTACGAGCAGGTCCTCGCCTGGGGCAAGGAGGCGCTCCAGCGCACCCCGGTCGTCGGCGGGCTGCTCTACGAGGCCGCGCACGGCGCCAAGAAGGGCTTCAAGGACGCCTTCGCCCCGCAGGGCATGTTCGAGGACCTGGGGCTGAAGTACGTGGGCCCCATCGACGGCCACGACATCGGCGCCGTCGAGTCCGCGCTGCGCCGGGCCAAGCGGTTCCACGGGCCGGTGCTGGTGCACTGTCTCACCGAGAAGGGGCGCGGGTATGCGCCCGCCCTGGCGCACGAGGAGGACCACTTCCACAGCGTGGGGGTGATGGACCCGCTGACCTGCGCTCCGCTCAGCCCCATCGGCGGGCCCTCCTGGACCTCGGTGTTCGGCCAGGAGATGGTCCGGATCGGGGAGGAGCGCGAGGACGTCGTCGCCATCACGGCGGCCATGCTGCATCCGGTGGGCCTCGGTCCGTTCGCCGCGCGGTTCCCCGACCGGGTCTGGGACGTCGGGATCGCCGAGCAGCACGCGGCCGTCTCCGCGGCGGGCCTGGCCACCGGGGGAGTGCACCCGGTCGTCGCCGTCTACGCGACCTTCCTCAACCGCGCCTTCGACCAACTGCTGATGGACGTGGCCCTGCACCGCTGCGGGGTGACCTTCGTGCTGGACCGCGCCGGGGTCACCGGCGTCGACGGCGCCTCGCACAACGGCATGTGGGACCTGTCCATCCTCCAGGTCGTCCCCGGCCTCAGGATCGCCGCCCCGCGTGACGCGGCCCAGCTCCGCGCGCAGCTGCGCGAGGCGGTCGCCGTGGACGACGCGCCCACCCTGGTCCGCTTCCCCAAGGAGTCCGTCGGTCCCGAGATCCCGGCCCTGGGTCACCTCGGCGGCATGGACGTGCTCCACCGGGACGACGAGCCGGACGTACTCCTCGTCGCCGTCGGGGTGATGGCGCCGGTCTGCCTCCAGGTCGCCTCGCTGCTCGGGGCGCGGGGGATCAACTGCACGGTGGTGGACCCGCGCTGGGTCAAGCCCGTCGACCCCGCGCTGCCCGGACTCGCCGCCGGACATCGGCTGGTGGCCGTCGTCGAGGACAACAGCCGTGCAGCGGGCGTGGGTTCGGCCGTGGCGCTGGCCCTCGGGGACGCCGACGTGGACGTGCCCGTACGGCGGTTCGGCATCCCGGACCAGTTCCTCGCGCACGCCAAACGGAGCGAGGTGCTGGCCGACATCGGTCTCACGCCGGTGGAGATCGCCGGGCGGATCAGCGCGAGCCTCGCCGTCAAGGACGTCGGCGCACGGCAGAACCAGGAGAGCTGAATGAGCACGGAGTTCGACCTCGAAGCCCTCCTCGCCACGCGCGGGGCGGAGCGCTACGACCTGCACACGCGCCATCTCAACCCGCAACTCCCGCGCATGCTGCACACCATCGGCTTCGACAAGGTGTACGAGCGTGCCGAGGGCGCCCACTTCTGGGACGCCGAGGGCAACGACTATCTCGACATGCTCGCCGGGTTCGGCGTGATGGGCCTCGGCCGCCACCACCCGGTCGTCCGCAAGGCCCTGCACGACGTGCTGGACCTGAACCTCGCCGACCTGACCCGCTTCGACTGCCAGCCGCTGCCCGGCCTGCTCGCCGAACGTCTGCTGGCCCACAGCCCGCACCTGGACCGGGTGTTCTTCGGCAACAGCGGCACCGAGGCCGTCGAGACCGCGCTGAAGTTCGCCCGTTTCGCCACCGGCCGCCCGCGCGTCCTCTACTGCGACCACGCCTTCCACGGCCTCACCACCGGCTCGCTGTCGGTCAACGGCGAGAACGGCTTCCGCGACGGCTTCGCCCCGCTGCTCCCCGACACACCCGTTCCCCTCGGTGATCTCGACGCCCTGGCACGGGAGTTGAAGAAGGGCGATGTCGCCGCGCTCATCGTCGAGCCCATCCAGGGCAAGGGCGTGCACGAGAGCCCGACCGGCTATCTCCGCGCCGCACAGGAGCTGCTGCACCGGCACAAGGCGCTGCTCATCGCCGACGAGGTGCAGACCGGGCTCGGCCGCACCGGCGACTTCTACGCCTACCAGCACGAGGACGGTGTGGAGCCCGACCTGGTGTGCGTCGCCAAGGCGCTCTCCGGCGGCTACGTCCCGGTCAGCGCCACACTCGGCAAGGACTGGATCTTCAAGAAGGTCTACTCGTCCATGGACCGGGTCCTGGTGCACTCCGCGAGCTTCGGCTCCAACGCCCAGGCGATGGCGGCGGGGCTCGCGGTGCTCTCCGTGATGGAGGACGAGCAGATCGTCGCCCGGGCGCGGACCACGGGCGAGCTGCTGAAGTCCCGGCTCGCCGCGCTCATCGGCACGTACGAGCTGCTGGCCGACGTGCGCGGGCGGGGGCTGATGATCGGCATCGAGTTCGGCCGCCCCGACTCGCTGAAGCTGCGCGGCCGCTGGACCATGCTCCAGGCCGCCCGCAAGGGGCTGTTCGCGCAGATGGTCGTCGTCCCGCTGCTCCAGCGGCACCGGATCCTCACCCAGGTCTCCGGCGACCACCTGGAGGTGATCAAGCTGATTCCGCCGCTGGTGATCGACGAGGCGGACGTGGAGCGGTTCGTGGACGCCTTCACCGCGGTCATGGACGACGCGCACAGCGGGGGCGGCCTGATGTGGGACTTCGGGCGGACGCTGATCAAACAGGCGGTCGCCGGCCGCTGAGGCTTTTCGCCGGGAATCCCGGCTATTTGCCTCTGAGGCAAAAAAATTGCCCCACAGGCAAAAGTGGGGCTCAATGGAGACATGAACGCCTCCGAAGCGGCCTCCCCGGCGGGCCAGGGCGACGACCTGCCCGCCGTGGCGCCGCAACTGCGCGCCCTGCGCCGCCGGGCCGGCCTCACCCTGGAGGCCGCGGCCGGGGCCGCCGGGCTCTCCCCGGCGCACCTCTCCCGGCTGGAGACCGGTCACCGCCAGCCCTCGCTGCCGATGCTCCTGGCCCTCGCCCGTATCTACGGTACGACGGTCTCCGACCTACTGGGGGAGACGGCCGCCGACCGGGACGCCATCGTGCGCGCCGGTGACATGGAACCCACCCGGGCCGCCGGCTGGACCTACTTCCAGGCCGGCGCCCCCGGCCGCGGCATGCAGGCCCTGCGCGTCCGGGTCCCGTACCGCGCCGAGGGCGACATCGTGCGCGTCCACCCCGGCGAGGAGTGGCTGTACGTCCTCAGCGGCCGGCTGCGGCTGCGCCTCGGGGACAGCGCGCACCTGCTCGCGCCCGGTGACAGCGCCCACTTCGACTCGCTGACCCCGCACCGCCTCAACGCCGAGGACCACGACGGCGTCGAGCTGCTGTTCGTCCACACCCTGCTCCAGAGCCCCACGGCCACCCTGTGCCTGGGCCATCCGACCGGAGACCTGTCATGAGTGACATGGAAGACAAGCTGCCGCGCTCCCTGTGGGTCCGGCTCGTCATCTACGTAGCCCTCGGCCATGTCCTGGCCGCCTTCCTCTTCCTGCTGTTCTCGCTGGGCGCCAAGGGCTGAGGTCAGTCCACCAGACGCTCGCGCAGCCGCTCCCGCGCGGAGTCCGAGAGCTTCAGCCCCCGCTCCAGGTACGCGTCCACGCCGCCCCAGGTGTCCTCGATGCTGTCGAAGGCCGCCGCGAGATACTCCGCGCGGGCGTCGAAGAGGGGGCTGAGCAGCTCCATCACCTCGGGCGTGTACGCGCTGGCCTGGTCGCCGTTGCGCCGGACCTTGTAGCGGCGGTGCTTGGCGTTGGACTCCAGGTAGTCGGCGGTGATCGCGTCCCGCTCCACGCCCACCGCCAGCAGCGTCACCGCCACCGAGATGCCCGCGCGGTCCTTGCCGGCCGCGCAGTGCATCAGCGCCGGCACGCTGTCCTCGGCCAGCGCGTGCAGCACGCGGGAGTGCTCGGCGGTGCGCTCGGTGACGATCCTCCGGTACGAGTCGATCATGCGGCCCGCGGCCTTGCCGTCGGCCAGGATGTCCCGCAACTGGTCCAGGTCGCCGTCGCGGACCATCCGCCAGAACTCGGCGCCGTCGGCCGGGTCGCTCAGCGGCAGGTTCACGTTCCGCACGCCTGGCAGCTCGACGTCGGGGCCTTCGAGGCGCTGGTCGGCCGAGTTGCGGAAGTCGAAGACCGTGTGCAGGCCGAGCGAGGAGAGGTACGCCGCGTCCTCCTCGGTCGCGTGGGCGAGGTGCCCGCTGCGGAACAGCACCCCGTGCCGCACCCGGCGCCCGTCCACCGTCGGGAGGCCGCCCACGTCGCGGAAGTTGCGGACGGCGGACAGCTCGGGCTCGGTCGACGGGACCTGCTGCGTCACGGGTGCTCCTTCAGGGCTCCGCCCCGTCACGCGGCTCGTCGACGGGCGCACCGCCGACGATACGACATCCCATTTCCCCCGCTCCGACCCCGTGATCGCCCGTTCAACAGGCCGGCCGACAGCGCTATTCCGCGATTGGCAAATTCTTTAGGCGTGGCTTATCTCACCGTCCGTCAACCCTTGCTTACGGTCGCGTAGGTCACATCCGAAGGTGAATCATGATCCGATGTGGCAGACGATATGGAGAACGACAACAGGACAGTGATCGGGTCGTACGTGGCGGTGGGGGACAGCTTCACCGAAGGCGTCGGCGACCCCGGCCCCGGCGGGGCGTTCGTCGGCTGGGCCGACCGGCTCGCGGTACTCCTCGCCGACCGGCGGCCCGAAGGCGACTTCAGGTACACCAACCTCGCCGTGCGGGGGAAGCTGCTCGACCAGATCGCGGCGGACCAGGTGCCCAGGGCGGCGGCGCTCGCCCCGGACCTCGTCTCCATCTGCGCCGGGGGCAACGACATCATCCGCCCCGGCACCGACCCGGACGAGACGGCCGAGCGCTTCGAGCGTGCCGTGGCCCAGCTCGCCGCGGGCGCCGGCACCGTGCTGGTGGCGACCGGCTTCGACACCCGCGGCGTCCCGCTGCTCAAGCATCTGCGCGGCAAGATCGCCACGTACAACGGTCATGTACGGGCCATCGCCGACCGGTACGACTGCCCCGTGCTCGACCTGTGGTCCCTGAAGTCCGTGCAGGACCGCCGGGCGTGGGACGGTGACCGGCTGCATCTCTCACCCGAGGGCCACACCCGCGTCGCACTGCGCGCGGGCCAGGCGCTGGGCCTGGAGATCCCGGCCGACCCCGAGCAGGAGTGGCCGGTGCTGCCGCCACGGGGCACGCTGGAGATCCGGCGCGACGACGTGCACTGGGCGCGTACGCATCTGGTGCCGTGGATCGGGCGCCGGCTGCGCGGCGAGTCCTCCGGGGACCATGTGGTGGCGAAGGGCGCGCTGTCGCCGAGCGACATCAGGATGCGGATCGCTTCGGTGGCGTGAGGTCCGCGGGCTGCCGCCGCCCCCGTGCCGTGGGGGCGGCGGATCCGGAACACTGTTCGGGAACAGTGAGGGCCGCGTGAGCGTTGGGACGTGTGGCCGGGCCGCCCGGCCCGCGGCGGCTCCGGGCCGTCGCAGCCGTCGTCGACCATGGAGCCCTCGAGCGACTCCACCTGGAGGTACCGTGTCCGGTCTGCGTTCCCTGAGCTCCGGGCTCCGCGCGCTACAGCCCGAAGCCTTCGGCGCGGAACCGAGCGGTGAGCGCCTGGCCCGCATCCAGCGCTCCCCGCACTTCAAGGACGGCGTGTTCCAGAACCCCGGCGGCACGGCCCGTACCCGGCCCTCCGGGTCCACGCTGGAGCTGGCCAAGGCGTTCTTCGACAAGGACACGCGTCCCGTCCGCGCACCGCAGGGCACGATCCCGGTGCACCCGACCACGGTGGCCGACCTGGCCAAGCCGCCGGCCGGCGGC
>NZ_MUNH01000617.1:0-3391 GCF_002154615.1 Streptomyces recifensis | reverse complement strand
GCACACCTCGCCGCGCGGCGGGCTGCGCAACCTGGACGCCGTCTTTCCGGGACGGCCCCGGCAGCCACGGCGCGGACGCGGGGGCCGGGCGGTCACCCAGCTCGCGTACGCCCGCCAGGGGGAGATCACGCCGGAGATGGAGTTCGTGGCGCTCCGGGAGAGCGTCGCCCCCGAGGTGGTCCGCGACGAGATCGCGGCGGGCCGCGCGGTGCTGCCCGCCAACGTGAACCACCCGGAGATCGAGCCGATGATCATCGGTAAGCGGTTCCTGGTGAAGGTCAACGCCAACATCGGCAATTCGGCGGTCACTTCCTCGATCGAGGAGGAGGTGGAGAAGATGACCTGGGCGACCCGCTGGGGCGCGGACACGGTCATGGACCTCTCCACCGGCCGCAACATCCACACCACCCGCGAGTGGGTGCTGCGCAACTCCCCCGTGCCCATCGGCACCGTGCCGCTCTACCAGGCGCTGGAGAAGGTCGACGGCCGGGCCGAGGAGCTGACCTGGGAGATCTACAAGGACACGGTGATCGAGCAGGCCGAACAGGGCGTGGACTACATGACGGTCCACGCCGGTGTGCGTCTGCCGTACGTACCGCTGACGGCGAACCGGAAGACGGGCATCGTCTCGCGCGGCGGCTCGATCATGGCCGCCTGGTGCCTGGCGCACCACAAGGAGTCGTTCCTGTACGAGAACTTCGAGGAACTCTGCGAGATCCTCGCCGCCTACGACGTCACCTACTCGCTCGGCGACGGCCTGCGGCCCGGTTCCATCGCGGACGCCAACGACGAGGCGCAGTTCGCGGAGTTGCGCACGCTCGGGGAACTCAACCGGATCGCCAGGCGTTTCGATGTACAGACGATGATCGAGGGCCCCGGGCATGTCCCGATGCACAAGATCAAGGAGAACATCGACCTCCAGCAGGAGATCTGCGATGAGGCTCCGTTCTATACGCTCGGCCCGCTGACCACCGACGTCGCGCCGGCCTACGACCACATCACCTCCGGTATCGGCGCCGCGATGATCGCCTGGTGGGGCACGGCGATGCTCTGTTACGTCACGCCCAAGGAGCACCTGGGTCTGCCGAACCGGGACGACGTGAAGACCGGCGTCATCACCTACAAGATCGCCGCCCATGCGGCCGACCTCGCCAAGGGGCACCCCGGTGCCCAGGAGTGGGACGACGCGCTCTCGGACGCCCGCTTCGAGTTCCGGTGGGAGGACCAGTTCAACCTCGCCCTGGACCCGGACACGGCACGGGAGTTCCACGACGAGACGCTGCCCGCCGAACCCGCCAAGACGGCGCACTTCTGCTCCATGTGCGGGCCGAAGTTCTGCAGCATGAAGATCTCCCAGGACATTCGGCGCGAACACGGCGGCAACCGGGCCGAGATCGAGGAGGGCATGGCCAGGAAGTCCCTGGAGTTCGCGGCCACGGGCAACCGGGTCTACCTGCCGATCGCGGAGGACCGGCCCTAGTCGTACGGGACGCCGGCCGGATGCTCAGTCCGGCTGGTGTTCCGGCCCGCCGAAGTCCGGGCTCGTGTAGTCCGGGCTGCTGAAGCGGGGCCGGTCGGTGGCCGTGCCGTCGTCGGGGCTGGTGAAGCCGGGGCGGCCGTAGCCCAGGCGGGGCATCCGGCTCGGGCCGGGAGCCGGCAGGTGCTGGGCGGCGGGGGCGCCGGGCTGGGCGAGGGCGTCGCGGAGGAAGGGCAGGATGCCGCGTTCCAGCAGGGCGTTCCGCCACTCCTCGCCCGCCCGTGCCACCGCCTCACGGGCCTCCGCCTGGGCGGCGGCCTCGGCGGAGGAGCTGTTGCGCAGCGCGGTGAGCAGCAGTGCCACCCCGGCGGCCAGGATCGCCGCCGCGGCCACGGCGCCGAAGACCCAGCCGACGGTGACCATGGTCCGGCCGAACTGCTGGCCGGGGGCGACCATCCGCAGGAGGTAGCCGACCAGCAGGAAGATCACGGCGGCCGTCCCGGCGAGCACGGGGGCGAGCACGGCGACCATCGCGCTGGCCCCCGCACCGGCGCCCTCGGCCGTCTCCCCGAGGGCGGCGGCGAGCCCGACGGCGCCCGACTCCGTCTCCGCCGGCACGGTTTCGGCGACGGCCGTCTCGGCGGCCGGGGCCGGATGGCGCAGCTCCTCGCGGGCCTTGACGTAGTGCTGGTACTCGGCGGCGGCCGCCGCCGTGATGAGAGCCGTGGCGCTGAGCGCCATCGTGCGCAACTGCTCGGGGTTGAGCCGCTGTCCGATGCCGGACAGTTCCGGGTGGTCCGGTGCGGAGCGCAGCGCCTCATCGAGGAGCCGCTCGAACTCCCGGCGGTCCTCGCTCAGCAGGTGCTGCGGAACGCTGTTCATGTGCATCCCCCGATGCTCCGTAGGGCTTGGGGCTCGCATGGTGACGAGCCGTCGGGCAGAAACGGAGGGGAGCCTGCTACGGATAAGCCGATGGTAGAGCTGTCATACCGCACGGTGACAGGGGGTTGCCGGAAATTGCGGCGATGCCCGGTGCCCCTTCCGCGCCGTCCCGGCCCGGTGCCGGGCGACGCGATGAAGGCTCAGGCGTCCAGCGGAAGTTGCTGGACCAGCAGCTTTCCGGCCATGGTCACGCCGCCGTCCATGGCGATGGCGAGGCCGTCGGCGTAGACGTGCGGGCCCTCGACGTGCGGCTCGCCCCGCTCCTCGCCCTCCTCGGAACCGACCTGGCCGAGCAGATAGGGAATCGGGCTGTGGCCGTGAACGACCCGGGAGCCGCCGTACGTATCCAGGAGGGAGCGCACCGCGTCGGCGCCGCCCTCGTCGCGGAAGGAGAAGCGCTTGGTGAACTTGCGGAACAGGTCCCAGACCTCGTCCGCGTCGTTGCGGGTCAGCGCGTCGCGGACGGTGTCGTTGACCGCCTCGATCGAGTCGCCGTAGTCGAGGTAGGCGGTGGTGTCGGAGTGGAGCAGCAGATGGCCGTCGACCTCCTCGACCGCGTCCAGCCGGGCCATCCACTGGAGGTGGTGGTCCTGGAGGCGGTCCATGTCGGTCTTCTGGCCGCCGTTGAGCAGCCAGGCCGCCTGGAAGGTGGCGGTGCCCGCGCCGGAGTTGACCGGGGTGTCACCGAACCGCTTGGCACCGAGCAGCAGCAGCTCGTGGTTGCCCATCAGCGCCTTGCAGTAGCCGCCGGCCGCCGCGGCCTCGGCGGACAGCCGCATCACCAGGTCGATGACGCCGATGCCGTCCGGGCCCCGGTCGGTGAAGTCGCCGAGGAACCACAGCCGGGCGGTGCCCGCGCACCACTGGCCCTCCTCGTCGACCAGGCCCTTCTCCCGCAGCGCGCTCAGCAGCTCCTCGATGTAGCCGTGGACGTCGCCCACGACGAACAGCGGACCGGGGCCCTCTTCGGGC
>NZ_MUNH01000616.1:0-5655 GCF_002154615.1 Streptomyces recifensis | reverse complement strand
GCCGGTTCAGCGCGGTGGCCAATGTCGCCGGGGTGACCGACCTGGAGCCCGCGCTGACCGTGGGCGAGCATCTGCGCGAACGGGCCCTGCTGCAGCGGCGGTTCGGCGACTCGCTGCGCGAGGCGCTGCATCCGCGCCCCCAGCGCACCCACGAGGCCCGGCTCCGCGCGGACGCGGCGCTGGCCGCCGCCGGGCTCGACCTGGACGCGCTGCCGAAGGGCTCGCGGACGGCCGTACGGGACCTGGAACGGCTGGAGGTGCTGCGGCTGTCCGTGGCGCTGGCACTGATCGGCACGCCCCGGCTGCTGGCGGTGGACGACGTGGAGCTGAAGCTCTCGGCCGGTGAACGCACCGAGGTGTGGGACCTGTTGCGCTCCCTGGCCGACGCGGGGACGACGGTCCTGGCCGTGTGCCGCACCGCCCCGGACGGCTGCGTCACGGTCTCCACGGAGCCCGCCGAGGCCGGACCCCCGGAGGACACCGGGGACGACGGGGACACCGGCCCCGTCCAGGACCGGCCCGCCGAGGACGCCCCCCGAGAGGAGGCCCCCGATGCGCTCACCGAGGCTGGCCGCGCTTGAGCTGCGCCGGTTCGGCCGGGGCCGGCTGCCCCGCGCCGCGCTGGTCGCGCTGTTGGTGCTGCCGCTGCTCTACGGCGCCCTGTACCTGTGGTCGTTCTGGGACCCGTACGGCCGCCTGGACCGCGTCCCCGTGGCCCTCGTCAACGAGGACCGGGGCGCGACAGCGGGCGGGAAGAAGATCCACGCCGGTGCCGACATCGTCAGGGGTCTGCGCGAGCGGCGGACCTTCGAGTGGCACGAGGTCGACGCGGCCGAGGCCCGCCGGGGCACGGAGGACGGCACCTACTACCTCTCGCTGACCCTCCCGGCCGACTTCAGCCGCCGCGTCGCCTCCAGTTCGGGTGACTCCCCGGAGACCGGTGCGCTCCAGGTGCGCACCAACGACGCGAACAACTACATCGTCGGCCAGATCTCGCGGACCGTGTTCGCCGAGGTCCGCTCGGCCGCGTCCACCAAGACCTCCCGGACCTTCCTGGACCGGATCTTCATCAACTTCTCCACCCTGCACGACAAGACCGAGACCGCCGCCGAGGGTGCCGACAAGCTGAGGAACGGCCTGGGCAAGGCGGAGAAGGGCGCCCGGAAGCTCGCGGACGGCCTGAAGGAGGCCGACAGCGGCAGCGGCAGGCTCGCCAAGGGCCTGACCCGGCTCGACAAGGGCGCCGGCGACCTGGAGGACGGCTCCCGCCAGGTCGCGGCCGGCACCCGGACCCTGGCGGACAACGTCGACGGGGCGTATGCGAAGGCCGGCCCCTTCCTCCAGAAGAACGGGAAGACCATCGGCGCCACCGCACGCCTGGTCTCCGACTCGGCCCGCACGGTGCAGGACAACCTCGACACCGTGGTCCGGCTCGCCCCCGGCGCCGCGAAGACGGCCCATGCCTCCGCCGCCGCACTGGACCAGGTGCACAAGGCCCGCTGCGATACACCGCCCGTGCCCGATCCCGCCTGCCCGGACCTGGCGAAGGCCCAGCGGGCGGCGGACGACGTGGCGGTCGTGGCCGACGACCTGAACAAGGTCGTCGCCGCGCAGGGCGGCGATCTGACGACCATGCGGAAGAACCTGACCACCCTGCGCGCGCAGGCCGACGCCCTCGCCGAGCGCGCCCCGCACCTGCACCGGGACGTCGCGGACGCGGTCGCCCGGATCGACAGGCTGAACGCGGGCGCGAACGCCGTGGCCGCCGGGGCGAAGAAGCTGCACACCGGCCTCGGCACCGCCCGGTCCGGCGCGGCCACCCTCCACCGGGGCATCGGCACCGCCGAGTCGGGCGCCAAGGCGCTGGACAGCGGCCTGTACAAGCTGGTGGACGGCTCCGAGCGGCTGGCGGACGGTCTGCACGAGGGCGCCGGGAAGATCCCCGACTACGACGAGCGGGCCCGCGACCGGCGCACCGGTGTGATGGCCGACCCGGTCCGGCTCTCCTCCGCCGACCTGCACCACGCGCCCAACTACGGCACCGGCTTCGCCCCGTACTTCATCCCGCTCTCCCTGTGGGTCGGCGCCATGGTCGCCTACATGCTGATCCCACCGCTCAACCGGCGTGCCCTCGCGGCCGGTGCCCCGTCCTGGCGGATCGCGCTGGCGGGCTGGCTGCCGGTGCTGGCGGTGGGGGTGCTCCAGACGGCGGCGCTGATGTCCGTACTGCACTTCGGCATCGGTCTGGAGATGGTCCGGGCGGCCGGGACGACCCTGTTCCTGTTCCTGGTCACGGCGTGCTTCACGGCGATCGTGCAGTGGCTCAACGCCCGCTTCGGCGCGGCCGGCCGCATCCTCGTGCTGGCGCTGCTGATGCTCCAGCTCACCTCGGCGGGCGGCACCTACCCGGTGCAGACCAGTCCGGGCTTCTTCAACGCCATCCACCCCTTCCTGCCGATGAGTTACGTGGTCTCCGCGCTGCGCCGGCTGATCACCGGCGGCGGGCTCGGCCCGGTGTGGCAGGCGTGCGTGGTGCTGACGGCGTTCACCGCGGGCGCCCTGGCACTGACCGCGCTCACCGCCCGGCGCCGTCAGGTGTGGACGCTCCAGCGGCTGCACCCGGAGCTGAGCCTGTGAGCGCCGGGACGGCGGAGGCGGCCCGGCCGCCCGGCGCACCTGTGAGAATCAGGTCCATGGAAAGCACCAGCGCCCGGCCCGCCGGCAGCACACGCCGCGAGGCCACCCGGCAGAAGCTCTACGAGGCGGCCGTCACCCTCATCGCCGAGCAGGGGTTCTCCGCGACCACGGTGGACGAGATCGCCGAGCGCGCCGGGGTGGCGAAGGGCACCGTCTACTACAACTTCGCCAGCAAGTCGGTGCTCTTCGAGGAGCTGCTGCGGCACGGCGTGGGTCTGCTCACCGCCTCGCTGCGGGAGGCAGCCGAGCGCACCGCCCGCGAGGGCGGCGGCGGGGTGGACGCGCTGGACGCGATGGTCCGCGCGGGCCTGGTCTTCATCGACCGCTACCCGGCCTTCACCCAGCTCTACGTGGCCGAACTGTGGCGCACCAACCGGGCCTGGCAGTCGACCCTGATGGTGGTGCGCCAGCAGGCCGTGGCGGTGGTCGAGGGGGTTCTGCGCGAGGGCGTGGCGGCCGGGGAGTTCAGCGACGAGATCGACGTGCCGCTGACCGCGGCCGCGCTGGTCGGGATGGTGCTGGTGGCCGCGCTGGACTGGCAGGCGTTCCAGCCGGAGCGGTCGCTTGACGACGTGCACTCCGCGCTGTCGCGGCTGCTCCAGGGGCGGGTCAGCGGGGGCTGACCCCGGATCCGGGACGACCCGAGGCGCGCGAAGGGCGCCGGACCGCGTTGTTGCCGGTCCGGCGCCCTTTTCACTCCCCCGCACTCCCCCGTACGGTTCCCACCGCGGTCCCCCGTGACCGTGACGGCCACGGGCCCCGTGTCCCGCTTCCGCCGACGGATCGGCGGAAGGAGCGGCCGGCGGGCGGGCCCGTTCCGCCGCCCCGTGTCGGCGGTGCCGGGCCGCGCCCCCTGGCCGTGTCTCCACTCTCCCCTCCGGCCGGTCCCCGGCCCATCCGCGCGGCTACTCATCTGTGCGTCTAGGTACGGGTACTCAAGCCCCCGCGTTCGGGCCCGGACCCGGCACTGTCGGTGGTGGTCGGTAAAGTCGCGGTCATGGCACGGATTGCGGTGATCGGCGCCGGGATGGGCGCGCTGGCGGCGGCCGCCCGGCTGGCCGTCGCGGGCCACCGGGTGACGGTGTACGAGCGGACGGACACGTACGGCGGGGCGGTGCGCCGCTTCGAGCGGGACGGGTTCGCCTTCGACACCGGCCCCGGTCTGCTGCCGCTGCCCGCGGTCTGGCGGGACCTGTTCCTGAAGACCGGCAAGGAGCCCCTGGAGGACCTGGTCGAGCTGGTCCAGGTCGACCCCTCCTCCCGCCACCTCTTCGCGGACGGCACGCAGGTCGCCGTGCCCAACGCCTCGCGCGCCGGGGTCGTCTCCGCGCTGGACGAGGCGCTTGGCGCCGGGGTCGGGCAGCGCTGGGGCGACTTCCTGGTGCGCGCCCGCGAGGCCTGGGACCGCACCCGGCGCCCCCTGCTGGAGGAGCCGTTGTGGCCCAACTGGCCGGTCCTGGCGGAGCGTGAACCCTACCCGGCCGTCCCGCACAAGCGTCTGCTGCGCACCCGCCGGGCCACCACCCTCTCCGAGGTCGCCGACTGGGAACTGCGCGACGACCGGCTCACGGCCCTGCTGACCGGCCACGCCCTGGCCCACGGCCTCGACCCGCGCACCACCCCGGCGAGCGCCGCCGTCCTGCCGTACCTGGAGCACGCCTTCGGCACCTGGTACGTACGCGGCGGCATCCGCGAGCTGGCCCGCGCGGTGTACGAGCGCTGTGTGCGGCGCCGCGTGGAGTTCGTGTTCGGCGCCGAGGTCACCGGGATCACGGTGAAGGACGGCCGCGCGGCGGGCGTCGAGCTGGCCGACGGCACGGTGGCGGACGCCGACCATGTGGTGGCCGACGTGGACCCGGCGCTGCTGGGCCGGCTGACGGACCGTCCGCTGGACGGCACCGGCGATGTGCGCCCCGGCGCGCGCGGCGCCGCCCGGCTCACCCTGCTGCTGGCGCTGAGGGGTGCCCGCGAGGCGGGCGCCGCGCACCGCACGGTCGTGCACGCCCCGGACCCGGAGGCCGAGCTGGACTTCCTGGCGAACCCGGGCGGCGATCGCCTCCCCGTCCCCACGGTCACCGTGCTGCGTCCCGACGACCCGGCCCTGCGCCCGGACGACGCCCACGAGTCGGCGGTGGTGTGGGCGACCCTGCCCGCCGGCCCGGACACGGAAGCGGGCCACGCGCAGATCCTGCTCGACGCGGCCGCCAAGGCCGTCCCGGCCCTGCGCGACCGCCTGCTCTGGCACGCGATCCGCACCCCGGACCACAACGCGGCCGAGACCGGCGCCCGGCACGGCGCGGTCCCCGCCCCCTCACTGGCCGCGGGCGAGGGCGGTTTCCTGCACCCCGGCAACTCCACGCGGCTGCCCGGCCTGTACCGGGTCGGCGGCTGGTCCCACCCCGGCGGCGGGCTGCCGCACGCGGGGATGTCGGGGGCGATGGTGGCCGGACTCGTCGTGGAGGGGCCGGAGTTCCGGGGCTCGACGTGAGCGGTTGTCAGTAGCGGTACTGCTCGTCGTAGCCGGTGTTCTGCTGCTGGGTCTGGCCCTGGTAGGGGTACTGCTGCTGCTCCGGCGGGAGTTCGCCGTTGTAGGTCTCGTCGGTCCGCTGCTGCGGCACCCACACCCCGCCCGCCGGGGTCTCGCCCTGGCCGCCGTAAGCGTCCTGGCCGTAGCTCTGCTGGGCGTAACCCTGCTGCGCGTAACCGGAGTTGTCGTAGCCGCCCTCGTAGCCCTGGCCGTACGGGTCGGTGTAGCCGGGGTACGCCTGCTGGGCGCCGGTGTCGTAGCCGCCTGCGGCGTAGCCCTGCTGGCCGTAGCCCGAGTAGTCGTAGGCGTACGCCTGGTCGGTCTGCTGGGGCTGGGCCGGGGTGCCGTCGCCGTAGACGCCGTAGCTGCCGGTGTCGTCGGGCATGGGCTGGGGCTCGTAGACCGAGGTAGTCTCGGCGGCGGCACCCCGG
>NZ_MUNH01000615.1:0-2741 GCF_002154615.1 Streptomyces recifensis | reverse complement strand
AACCGGGCCCGCCCGGTCCGCCAGACCACCGGCCTGCCCCGGAACGACCTCTACGTCTACGGCCGTGCTTCCCGCCCCTGCCTGCGCTGCCGCACCCGCGTACGCGTGGCCGACCAGGGCGACGGCACCCAGGAGCGCCCCACCTACTGGTGTCCCACCTGCCAGATCGGCCCCGCCCCCGTGCCCGGCACCGCCCAGCGCTGGCGGGCGCGGGGGCGGGGCCGCTCTGGCAGGTGGGACACCAGTAGGTGGGGCGCTCCTGGGTGCCGTCGCCCTGGTCGGCCACGCGTACGCGGGTGCGGCAGCGCAGGCAGGGGCGGGAAGCACGGCCGTAGACGTAGAGGTCGTTCCGGGGCAGGCCGGTGGTCTGGCGGACCGGGCGGGCCCGGTTGACCTCCAGCAGGCGCTGGGCCATGCCGGGAAGCTGCGCGGCGCGGTCCTCGGGGAGTGAGCCGACGGGGAGCCAGGGGGTCACGCCGAGCAGGAAGCACAGCTCGCTCTTGTAGACGTTGCCGATCCCGGCGAGATTGCGCTGGTCGAGCAGGGCCTCGCCGANNGGGGCCGAGGAGGTCGGGCCCCAGATGGCCCACGACGCGCTCCTCGTCCTCGGTGCGCAGCAGCTCCAGCACCGACAGGCGGTAGCCCACGGCCATACGGTCGTCGGCGCCCAGGACGATGCGGATCTGGTGTCCGGCGCCGCCCCGCCAGGGCTGGCCCGTGCCGTACACCTTCCAGGCGCCCTCCATCCGCAGATGCGTGTGCAGGGTGAGGCCGCCCTCGAAGCGAGTGAGCAGGTGTTTGCCGCGCGGGGCGGTGTTCAGCACGGTACGGCCGGTCAGGTCGACCGTCGCGTACTGCGGCACCCGGAAGTCGCTGTGGGTCAGCACCCTGCCCGCGAGCGCGTCGTGCAGCCGCTTCGCGGTCTGCCACACCGTGTCACCTTCGGGCATGCGTCCAGGGTGCCACGGCGCGGTGGCCTTCTCCGGTCGCGGGTCTACGCGCGCAGGCGCAGGCCGCGTGGCGTCGCTATGAAGCCGGTGCCTTCCAGCAAGGGGCCCAGGGGCGAGGTCAGGGCCGCGGTGCCGTTGATCCGCTCCACGGTGACCGTGCCCAGGGAGCCGGCACGGGCGGCGGCCGCCAGGGCCTCCGCCGCCGCGCGCAGGCGGGGATCGTCCGCCGCCGCGGAGTCCGGGTCCGTGGGCCAGGCCAGCAGGGTCTTGCCGCCCCGCTCCATGTACAGGGTCAGCTCGCCCTCCACCAGGATGACGAGCGAGCCCGCCTTGCGGCCCGGCTTGTGCCCGGCACCGGTCGGGGGTTCGGGCCAGGGCAGGGCGGCGCCGTACGCGTTGGCGGGGTCGGCGGCGGCGAGGACCACCGCCTTGGAGTCGGGGGCGGTGTCCCGTGTACGGGGGCCGTAGCTCCGGCTCGCAAGGGAGCCGTAGCCCGAACCGCCGCGCGGGCCGCCCTGGCCGGGGGAGGCGTACGGGTCGGGGATCGCCGCCGGGCCGAAGGGGCGTGGGAGACCGCCGTCGTCGCCGCCGCGGGGAGGCCAGGCGAAGTCGCCGTCGATGCTCGGGTGTCCGAAGCCGCCGGGGGACGGGTCGAAGGCGTCGGACGCGGCGTGGCCGTCGCCGGGGAAGGGCGGGAGAGCGCCGTTGCCCGCAGGTACCGGGACGGGCATGACGCGCTCGCCCCGGTCGCGGGCGTTGGACACCGCGCGCAGGCGGTCCACCGCGCCGTCCATGGCGAACTGGGCGGCGCCGAGGCCCTCGACCACATAGCCGCGCCGGGCCTGTCCGCTCTCCTCGAAGACGGACAGCACCCGGTACACCGCCGAGAAGCCGCCCTCGACGCCCTCCGCGCCCACGGCACCGCGCGTCACCACCCCGTGCCGGTCCAGCAGGGCACGCGCACGCGCGTGGGCGCGCACGGTGGCGTCCGGCTCGGGTACGGGCAACAACGACCAGCGGCCGCCGACGGTCGGCGGGCCGGACCGCGAGGTGGCGCGGGCGGCGGCCGTCAGGGAGCCGTAACGCCCACGCGGGACATTGCGTTTGGCACGGTGGGCCGTCGCACCCGCCGTACGGCCCGAGCCCAGCAGGGCGCGCATCGGGGCCAGGGTGTCGTTGGTGAGCCGGCCCGACCAGGCCAGGTCCCACAGGGCGTCGGCCAGGTGGGCGTCGCTCGCCTCGGGGTGCGTGGTGGCGCGGACCTGGTCGGCGATCTGCCGGAAGAACAGGCCGTATCCGCCGGAGAGCGTGTCCAGGACCGACTGGTGGAGCGGGCTCAGCTCCAGGGGGTGCGGGGGCGGCAGCAACAGGGGCGCGGTGTCCGCGAGGTACAGCGAGACCCAGCCGTCCTTGCCGGGCAGCGAGCCCGCCCCGGCCCACACGACTTCGCCCGCCGCGGTGAGTTCGTCCAGCATCGACGGCTTGTAGTCGGCCACGCGGGACGGCAGGACCAGCTTCTCCAGCGCGGACGCGGGCACCGAGGCGCCCTGCAACTGCTCGATGGCGCGCACCAGCCCGTCGGTGCCGCGCAGGGTGTGGCCCTTGCCGATGTGCTGCCACTGGGGGAGGAACTGGGCGAGCGCGGCGGGCGGCACGGGCTCCAGCTCGTGCCGCAGCGCGGCCAGCGAACGGCGGCGCAGCCGGCGGAGCACCGTGGCGTCGCACCACTCCTGGCCGATGCCCGCCGGATGGAACTCGCCCTGCACGACCCGGCCGCCGGCGGCCAGCCGC
>NZ_MUNH01000614.1:0-6207 GCF_002154615.1 Streptomyces recifensis | reverse complement strand
CGGCGGCCCCGGCCGGGGCCCGGCGCGGGCGCGCCGGGGGTTCGTCGGCGTTGGTCGTCATGCCCACCAGCATAGGCGGGACGACGCAACGGTTGCGTTCCGTCGCCGGATGGGCCTACTCTCCCGTTACGACGATACGGTCCCGTCCCGACGTTGGTAAACGGACGGAAAAGCACGCGGAAACGGCGGGCAACGGCCGGACCGCGCTTCCCCCACCACCCGATTCGAAAGCAGCGGATGTGAGCCAGGTCCTCGACGCACCGCCCCCGATGCAGGTTCCGGCCGACGGCGACCTGGCGGCACTGGCCGCCCGGCACGGCCTGACCGTCAGTGGCGCCCGCCCCTCCGTACCGGCGTACGTCCGGCAGCTCTGGGACCGGCGGCACTTCATCACCGCCTTCGCCACCGCCAAGCTGACCGCGCAGTACAGCCAGGCGAAGCTCGGCCAGCTGTGGCAGGTGATGACCCCGCTGCTGAACGCGGCGGTCTACTACTTCATCTTCGGCGTGCTGCTGGGCACCAAGCGCGGGGTCGCCGACTTCATCCCGTTCCTGGTGACGGGCGTGTTCGTGTGGACGTTCACGCAGAGCTCGATCATGGCGGGCACCCGCGCCATCTCCGGCAACCTCGGCCTGGTGCGGGCGCTGCACTTCCCGCGCGCCGCGCTGCCGATCTCGTTCTGCCTCCAGCAGCTCCAGCAGCTGCTGTTCTCGATGCTGGCGCTGATCGCGATCATCCTCTGCGTGGGCGTGCCGGTCTCCGCGTCCTGGCTGCTGGCGCTGCCCGCGCTGGTCCTGCAGTTCGTGTTCAACGCGGGCGTGTCGATGGTGCTGGCCCGGATGGGCGCCAAGACCCCGGACATCGCCCAGCTCATGCCGTTCCTGCTGCGCACCTGGATGTACGTGTCCGGCGTGATGTGGAGCATCGACCAGCACACCAAGGACCAGCCGCGGGCGATGTCGCTGCTGCTGGAGTACAACCCGGCCGCGCTCTACATCGACCTCATGCGGTTCGCGCTGATCGACAGCTTCGGCGCCGACAAGCTGCCCCCGCACGTGTGGCTCGCGGCGGCCGGCTGGGCGGTCGCCGCCGGGATCGGCGGCTTCATCTACTTCTGGAAGGCTGAGGAGACCTACGGCCGTGGCTGAGCAGACCATCTCCCCCGTCCCGGCCCCGCAGGACGCGAGTGCCGAGCGAGTCCCCACCGTCGTCGCCGACCGCGTCGACATCGTCTACCGGGTCAACGGCACCGGCGCCGGCCGGGGCTCGGCCACCGCCGCCCTCAACCGCATCCTGCGCCGGGGCAAGGCCGAGAAGGCGGCCGGGGTGCGCCGGGTGCACGCCGTGAAGAAGGTGTCCTTCGCCGCCTACCGGGGCGAGGCGATCGGCCTGATCGGCTCCAACGGTTCCGGCAAGTCCACCCTGCTCAAGGCGGTGGCCGGTCTGCTCCCGGTGGAGAACGGCCACATCTACACCGACGGCCAGCCCTCCCTGCTGGGCGTCAACGCGGCCCTCATGAGCGACCTGACCGGCGAGCGCAACGTCCACCTCGGCGGCCTCGCCATGGGGATGTCCCGCGAGCAGATCAAGGAGCGCTACCAGGACATCGTCGACTTCTCCGGGATCAACGAGAAGGGCGACTTCATCACGCTGCCGATGCGCACCTACTCCTCGGGCATGGCGGCCCGGCTCCGCTTCTCCATCGCCGCCGCCAAGGACCACGACGTGCTGTTGATCGACGAGGCGCTGGCCACCGGCGACCGCTCCTTCCAGAAGCGCTCCGAGGCCCGCATCCGCGAGCTGCGCAAGCACGCCGGCACGGTCTTCCTGGTCAGCCACAACAACAACTCCATCCGCGACACCTGCGAGCGGGTGCTCTGGCTGGAGCGCGGCGAGCTGCGCATGGACGGCGCCACCGAGGACGTGCTCAGGGAGTACGAGGCGTTCACAGGCGACCGCAAGAAGAAGTAGCCAAGGGGCTTCCGCTTCACGCGTGGATATCCCTTTCAGTCATGTAATGACAGTATGTTATGAAAGGTGACCGCGGGACGAAGAGCCGAAGGAGCCCCTCCAGATGCCCCAACTCAGCGTCATCGTCTACGGGCCCAACACGCAGGGGCATCTGGCCGAACTCCTCGACTCCCTCAACGCCCATCCGCTCCCGGACACCGAGGTGATCGTCGCGGCGGTCGGCGACTGGGCCCGGGAGACGGCCGAGGGTCACGCACCGGAGACGGTCACCGTGCCGCTGCCCGACGGCACACCCGACGCCGAGGCCCGGTCGGCGGGGGCCGCGCGGGCCTCCGGCCGCTGGCTGCACTTCGTGCACGCCAAGGACGGGCTGCCCGCCGGAGCCCCCCGGCTGCTGGCCGAGCGCACCGCGGAACTGGACGAGAGCACCGACGTCGTCCTGCTGGACCACACCACCACCACCTGGCGCACCACCGCCGTCCCCTCCCGCGACGGCCGCCTGCTCGCCGGGGCCGGCCGCGCCGCCGTCACCCTGGACGACTCACCCGACCTGCTCCGCCTCACCCCGCTGCTCGGCACCCGCGCGCTGCGCACCGCGTTCTGGCGGGAACACGAGGAGGAGTTCTCCGGCGACGACGAGAACTTCGTCGCCCAGGCCGCCCTGCTCCGCGCCGGCCACGTGGCCTGCCTCGACCAGACGGCGTACGACGACCGCAGGCTGCGCCGGGAGAGCCTGCCCCCGCGCACCCCCGAGGACCGCTATGCCCTGATCGACCGCCACGAGCGCCTGCTCGCCCGCGCCGAGGGCCGCCGCCCGGTGCGGGCGGTGCTGTACGGGCTGATGGTCCGCGATCTGGTGCGGGTCTTCGCCCGCGAGGGCATGCCGGAGCCGGTGGCCCGCGAGTTCTTCCGCCGCGCCTCGGCCGCCGCCGTCCGCTGGCGCCCCGAGGGCCACCAGCGCCCGGCGGGCCTGGAGGGCGTACGGCACGCGCTGCTGGAGGAGGGCGCGTACACCAGGTACCGGGCGCTGCAGACCGCCAACCGCACCCGGCGCTCGGCCCGCAAGGCGGTCCGCGCCCGCAAGCGACAGCTCGGGGTGCGGCTGCGCGAACAGCAGTACCGGCGGGCGCTCACCCGCCCGCTCGATCCGAACCTGGCCGTGTTCGCGGCCTACTGGGACCGGGGGGTGGCCTGCAACCCGGCCGCCATCGCCGCCAAGCTGGCCGAACTCGCCCCGCAGATCCACCCGGTGTGGGTGGTGACCAGGGAGAACGCGGCCCTGCTCCCCCACGGCACCGATCACGTCATCCCCGGCACCCGGCGCTACTGGGAGACGCTGGCGACCGCCAAGTACCTGGTCAACAACGTCAATTTTCCCAACGCGGTGGTCAAGCGCCCCGGCGCCGTCCACCTCCAGACCCATCACGGCACCCCGCTCAAACGCATGGGCCTGGACCAGCGGGAGCACCCGGCGGCGGCCCAGGGACTGGACTTCGCGGCGCTGCTGTCCCGGATCGACAAGTGGGACTACAGCGTCAGCGCCAACAGCCACTCCACCCGGATGTGGGAGCGCGCCTACCCGGCCCGCTACACCTCGCTGGACCACGGCTATCCGCGCAACGACGTCTTCTACACCGCCACCGCCGCCGACGTGCGCGCCGCCCGCGAGCGCCTCGGCATCCCGCCCGGCCGCACCGCCGTGCTCTACGCGCCCACCCACCGCGACTACGAGGCCGGGTTCACCCCGCGCCTGGACCTCGCCACCCTGGCCGACCGGCTGGGCGAGGACACCGTGCTGCTGGTGCGCGCCCACTACTTCTACGGGGGCGGCGCGGCCTCCCCGCTGGCCGGGCTGCGCCGCACCGGCCGCATCGTCGACGTCTCCACCTACGACCCGGTCGAGGAGCTCTGCCTGGCCGCCGACGTGCTGGTGACGGACTACTCGTCGATCATGTTCGACTACGCCAACCTGGACCGCCCGATCGTCGTGCACGCCGACGACTGGGAGACCTACCGCACCACGCGCGGGGTCTACTTCGACCTGATGGCCGAGGCCCCCGGCCGGGTCGCCCGCACCCAGGAGGAGCTGACCGAGATCCTCACCTCGGGCGCCTGGCGCGACGAGACGGCGGCGAAGGCCCGCACGGCGTTCCGGCGCCGGTTCTGCGAGTTCGACGACGGCCGGGCCGCCGAACGGGTCGTGCGGCGGGTGTTCCTCGGTGAGCCAGAGGAGGCGCTGCCGCCCGTGCTTCCGCTGGAGGAACGTTCCCCCGCCCCGACGCCCGAGGAGCTCCAAGGATGACGACCCCCGACGTCACAGTCACCGTCATCGTCTACAACGACGCGGCCCGGCTGCCCCGCGCGGTCGCCTCCCTGCGCGCGCAGACCCACGAGAACATCGAGATCGTCATCAGCGACGACCACTCCACCGACGACACCCCCGCGGTGGCCCGGCGGCTGGCCGCCGAGGACAGCCGGGTGCGCTACCTGCGCCTGCCGGAGAACAGCGGCGGGTGCAGCGCCCCGCGCAACCGGGCCATCGACGTCGCCCGCGCCCCGTACCTGATGTTCCTCGACAGCGACGACGAACTGCCGCCGCGCGCCGTCGAGTTGCTGCTCGCCGCGCACCGGGAGCGCGAGGTCGACTTCACCATGGGCGCGGTGCGCCGGGTCCGGGTGGACAACGGCCGCCGCACCACCTGGATGCCGCACCTGGTCCGCGAGCGCCGGACCCTGGACGGCATCGCGGCCGACCCCCGGCTGCTCTTCGAGCACCTCTCGACCAGCAAGATGTACGCCCGCGCCTTCCTCGACCGCCACCACCTGCGCTTCCCCGAGGGCATCCACTACGAGGACCAGCTCTTCTCGGCCCAGGCTTACGGTCTCGCGCGGGCCTTCACGATCATCCCCGACCCGGTCTACACCTGGTACATCGAGCCGTACGCGGACCAGTCCAGCGCCTCCATCTCCAACCAGCGGCACAAGATCTCCAACGTCGCCGACCGGGTGCACGTGCAGCGCCTGATCGACGCCTTCCTGGTGGAGAGCGGGCAGGCCGGGCTGCGCGAGGACAAGGACTTCAAGTTCCTCAAGCACGACTTCCGGATGTACGCGGGCGACCTGCCCTACCGGGACGACACCTGGCTGGCGGAGTTCGCCGAGATCATGAACCCGTACCTGGACACCCTGGCCGAGGGCGCCTTCGCCCGGCTGCCCCGCCCGGAGCGGGTGGTGCTGGAACTGCTGCGAGAGAGCGACCTCGACGGGGTCCGGCTCGCCGCGCGGGGTCTCGGGCACCCGGTGGCGCCGCGCGAGGTCACCGCCGACGCCGACGGCACGCCCTACTGGGGCGGCTCGGTGCCCACGACCGGGCGGGGGCGCCGGGAGCTGGACCTGACCGACCTGGAGCTGGAGACCCGCCCCTTCTCCACCGCCTTCTTCCGGCACGAGATCACCGGCCTGCGGCCCGGCCCCGGCGCCGCGCTGACCCTGACGGTGCGCACCTACGACCCCGGACTGCGGCTCCCGGTGGGCCCGCAGCGGGCCGGACTGCTGCTCTCCCCCGGCCGGCGGCGGCTCACGGTGCCGTTCCGGCTGGACCCGGTGCGGCCGGGCGTGTTCGAGGGCCGGGTCCAGCTGGACCTGACCCGCGCCCGGCTCCCCCTCCAGGGCTTCGAGGGAGTCCGGCATCCGCAGGTGAGGCTCCAGCAGCAGGGCCTCGCCCACTCGGGGCTCCTGCTGGCACCGCTCGCCTTCCCGGCGCTGACCGCGCGGGTGGAGTCGGGCGGCGCGGCCCACCGGATCACCGTCGAGCCCGAGGGCCGCAACCCCGGCCGGCTGCAGATCCGCTGGCAGCCGGTGGGGGTCACGGCCCGGCTGCTGCGGCCGGTGGTGCGCAAGATCGACCGTCCGCGGGTGCGCAACGCGTTCCGGCTGGTGACGAGCGCGCTGAAGTGAACTCCGCTCAGTCGCGCACCGCGTAGAGCACCTGTCCGGCCGGGCCGGTCGTCACCGGGCGCAGCCACGGCTCGGCGTCGGCGGCCGGCCCGATCACCCAGCGCACCCCGTACCGGCGCGCTATGGCCCGCCGGGCCTCGGAGGAGGTGCCGGCGTCGAAGTACCGCTCCACCGCCGCGTCCCGGCCGCCCTGGTCCGGCAGGAACACGTCCGGGTAGCCGGGCGCCACGGTGTACGGCCCGTACGCGGGGATCTGCCGGGACGGCACCGTACGGGCCA
>NZ_MUNH01000613.1:0-3211 GCF_002154615.1 Streptomyces recifensis | reverse complement strand
CGGGCGCTGGAGGCGGTGGCCGCCCGGATGGACCGTCGGCTGGTGGCGGACTCGTCCGGGGTCCGGCACGCGGAGCTGTTCGCCACGGCGGTGCTGCTGGAGTTCTCCGCCGACACCCGGACGGTACGGGTGGTGACCTGCGGGCACCCGCCGCCCGTGCTGCTGCGCGCGGGAGGGGCACGGGAGCTGACGGTCGCGCCGGCCCCCCCGCTGGGCATCGGCCTCCTCGGGGTCGAGCCGCCGAAGGAGGTCACGGTGACGCTGGACCCGGGCGACCGCCTGCTGATCGCCACCGACGGCCTGTGGGAGGCGCGGGACGGGGCCGGCCGTTTCTACCCCATGCCCGAACGCCTGGCCGCCCTCGCGGACACCGGCACCGCCGCGCTCCCGGACGCGCTGTGGGAGGACGTACGCCACCTCGGCCACCACGTGGACGACGACGCGAGCGTGCTGGTCCTGGCCCCCGACCGGTCGCCCCGCTGAGTACCGGCGCTCACCCGAACGGCCGACGGGCGAGGCCGCAGAAGCGCTCCTATGCTGAGAGCCCGGGGCGTCAGCCCCGCCGCAGCTCCGGCTCTCAGGTGCTTGGAGTCAGCCCATGCCCCGTTCCCCTGCACGCCTGCGCCGGAGGCTGGCCGTCGCGGCCGCCCTCGGCGCACTCGTCGCCCCACTCACCGGGGCCCCCTCCCTGGCGGCGCCGCCCGCCGCGGATTCCCCGAGTCCCTCTCCCACGGGCCCCGACGTACGGGCCCTCACACCCGAGGTGAACCGGCAGATCGACGACGCCGTACAGCGGGTGATGCGCGAGGCGGGCGTCCCCGGTGTCACGGTCGGGATCTGGACCCCCGACAAGGGGAACCACGTCCGCTCCTTCGGTGTCGCCGACAAGAGCAGCAAGCGCCCGATGTCCCCGGATCTGTACATGCGGATCGGCAGCGAGACCAAGACGTTCACCGTCACCGCGCTGCTGCAACTGGTCGACCGGGGCAAGGTGGAACTGGACGACCCGATCGGCCGGTACATCGACGGTGTGCCAGGCGGCGACAAGATCTCGCTGCGGCAGCTCGCCGACATGCGCAGCGGGCTGTTCAACTACTCGGAGGACCCGGACTTCTTCAAGGCGCTCACCTCGGACCCGCGACGCTCCTTCACGCCGCAGCAGTTGCTGGACTACGCCTTCAGGCATCCGGTGCAGTTCGAGCCGGGCGCGAAGTTCCAGTACTCCAACACCAACCTGATCCTCCTCGGCCTGGTCGTGGAGCAGCGGAGCGGGCAGAGACTCGGGGACTACATCCAGCAGCATGTGCTGGACCCGGCCGGGATGAAGCACACCTCGTTCCCCGAGGGCAGCGAGTTCCCGAAGCCGCACGCACAGGGGTACACCAACCAGACGGCGGACGGGAAGGTCGCGGAGACGGCCGGCTGGAACCCGTCCTGGGGCTGGGCGGCCGGCGCGATGGTCTCGAACCTGCAGGACATGCGGGTGTGGTCCCGCACGGTGGCCACCGGGCGGTTCCCGGACGGCGAGCGGATGATCACCCCCGCCACCCAGCGCCAGCGCCTGCTCACCCCGCCCACCGGCTACCCCGACGCGGGCTACGGCCTGGGCATCTTCAACGTGCACGGCTGGATCGGCCACAACGGCTCCCTGCCGGGGTACGAGTCGCTGACGGTGTATCTGCCCTCGGCGCGCACCTCGCTGGTGGTGCTGCTCAACACCGACATCGCGCATGACCGCCAGGAGCCGAGCACCCTGTTCGGACGGGCCGTCACCAAGGTCATCTCCCCCGGCCACGTCTACGACCTGCCCGCGCAGAACGCCCAGCACTGAGCCCGCGACCGGGCCGGGCGGGGGGATGCGAAAAGGGGTACGACCGGCCCCCCGCTCCGGTCGTACCCCCGCTGGACTGCCGAACTTAACCGGGGGGCCCGGCGGTGGCCATCGCAGCGGTGCCCGGTCGGTGCCGCCGGGCACTCACCCGTGCACAGGCGCGTCCGCTTGGTCCCCGTTCGCCCCGGCTTCGGGGACGGCGAGGGTGCCGTCCGCGAGATGGACGAGGACCACCTCGTACAGGTCACTGCCGCCCGCGAGGAGCTGGCGCTCCAGGACGGGTTCGGCGGCACGGACGTGTTCACGGACGGTCTGGGCGTGCACGCCTCGCTGCTTCGCGGCCCGTTCGGCATTGGCGCCGGCCGAGATCCAGGCGCTCAGGGTGGCGCGCAGGTCGCGACCGTCGCCGTCCAGCCGGCCGAGCAGGTCGCGGGCCCAGTCGCGCAGCGCGGCTGAGTCGAGGAGGTCGGTGAAGCGGGGCCCGGTGTGCGGGGCGGTTCCGGGGTCGTAAGGGCCGTGTGCCGCCTCGGTGAGCAGGGCGAGGCGGACGGCGGTGCGGGTGGTGAGGTCGGTCAGGTCGGTGTCCAGCAGGGTCTGCAGCCGGTCCATGCGGGCGCGGACGGTGTTGCGGCTGACGCCGAGCACCTTGGCGGCGCTGACCGCGGTGAAGTCCAGGCCCAGCCGGGTGGTGGCCAGCAGTTCGGCACGGGTGTGATGGGGCAGGGTGTCCAGCGGGCGCAGGGTCCGGGCGGACCAGGTGCGCAGCGCGGCCGGGTCCAGCAGGCGTTCGGGGTGGGTGCGTTCGGCGTAGACGGCGCTGCGGCCGGGGCTGAACCGGGCGACGGCAAGGGCGCTGATGGCCTGTCCGTAGGCGGTGGCGGTCCGGGCGAGCCGCTGGTGGAGGCTGCCGCCGAGGTAGGTGTCCGGGCGGTCGGCGACGAGGGCACGCAGCCTCTCCCCCGGCGCCGAGGCGGGGCTGACGACGATGACATGGCCGTCCACGGCAGGGCAGCGTACGACCAGCGCGCGGCCCTCGGTGACGTCCGTGCACTCCTCGGCGAGGGCGTCCCGTCCGGCCGGCGAGCCCTCGACGACGTAGACGCGGGCGGTGTCCTGTTCGAGCAGACCGGGCCAGAGTCCGGCGGCGACGCGGCGGGCGGAGACCACGTCCTCCACCATGAGCAGTTGCAGGACGGCCAGGCGCAGGTCGGCGGAGGCACGGCGCAACCGGCGTGCCGAACGGGCGAGTTCGCTCTCCCTCAGCAGCAGTCCGAGGACGCTCGCGGTGCGGTGGACGATCTCGCAGGCGCGCCGGTCGAAGGGGTCGGGGCGGGCCACGGTGAGCACGGCACCGGCCGCGCGGCCGGTGCCGTGCTCACC
>NZ_MUNH01000612.1:0-521 GCF_002154615.1 Streptomyces recifensis | reverse complement strand
GGCCGGCACGGTGACCGGTGGGTGCCGTGCTTGGATGACCTCAGCCTGTGCCACCCCGCGTCCGGCCCGCCATTCCATCGGGACCTTTGGCACGCTGGGATGCCGGCACCGGCTCTGACCTGGTGAAACGCGACCGGCATGGGATGCCGGACGGAATGGGGGACCGGTGGGGGCGGCTGAGGAGATCGCCGGGTTCGCGACGCTGTTGCGCGAGTTGAAGCAGCGGTCCGGGCTGAGTTACGAGGCTCTGGCGAAGCGCGCGCACATGAGCACGTCGACCCTGCACCGCTACTGCCGCGGCGACGGCGTTCCGGCCGACTACGCGGTCGTCTCCCGCATGGCCCGGCTGTGCGGGGCGACGCCGGAGGAGCTGGTGGAGCTGCACCGGCGGTGGGTACTGGCGGACGCGGCGCGGGAACGGGGGCGACGGGCGGTTGCTCCGGCGCCGGTGGCAGGCGTCGCGCCGGTGCCTCCGGCGTCGCAGGAGGGCGCGCCACCTGTCCCTGCGCCCACCCCCACCT
>NZ_MUNH01000611.1:0-3273 GCF_002154615.1 Streptomyces recifensis | reverse complement strand
GGGGACATGCGGCGCCGGTGGAGTCGGGGCGGCTCGTGGCAGTCGGCGCCCCGACTCCTGCGAAGAGCGGTCCGCCCGGCGCGCCCAGTGCGAAGCGCGCCGGGTCGGCCGGCGATCGCTGGTCCCGCTCTTCATCCCTCACACCGGGAATCCGGATCTGCCGCCGGAGCGGATTGGTCACTCCCCCGATCAGGTGAAATAAAGATCGAGACCAATCCGGCGAGCCTCCGGCCCCGGATGTAAGCCCCCGCTCCGGGGACCTGGGAGGCGCCCGCAGGCCGCCGCGCTTACGATCCCCACGTGGCAGACATTCCCGAGAGCCTCATCGCCCTGGAGCGGTCCGCCGAGGTGGAGCGGGCCAAGCTGGCCGGCCTCACCGGGAGCGAGTACGAGGCCCAGCGGCGCCGCTGGCGCGCGGCGTACGACGCCGTGTGCGCGGCCATCGCCGACCGGTCGGCCGCGACCGGCGAGGACCGCGGCGCGCTGGAGCGGTCGGTCCAGGAAGCGGTACGGCACGCCCAGGAGGACCCGGCGGTCGAGTAGCGCCCCCGTCCCGGAGCACTCCGGCATGCGGCGGCCGCGCTCCTGGGCCACGCTCGGGACATGACCCCGGAGATGCCCGTCGTGATCTACCCGCCCGCCCCGGACGGCGGCAGGCGGGTGCGCGTCGGTGACCGGTTCGTCGGCATGGCCTACACCGTGCTGGACGTCGTGGAGTTCCTGCGCCGGGCCGGACCCGAGGGCCTGGCCTCGGTCGAGGAGGCCGACATCGTCGGCGCGGGGTGGGTGGAGTGGCAGGGCGCGGGTCCACGGGAGTGGCCCCGCTGAACAGGGGAACCCGGCCCCTCACCGGCGGTGAACTGCCGTACCGGCGGCCCGGGATGCTCGGGCAGACAGCCTGACCCAGATGAGAGCGCGAGCCGGAGCACCGTCGGGACACCGGCCCGTCAGGTCCGAACGCTACGAGGAGCGAGTGTCATGCCCAAGCAGATCGAGCACGTCATCCAGGACATCGAGGGCCGCGCCGCGCTCGACGCTCTCACCGGCCCGGCCGCCGAGCTGGTGAACAAGGTGACGCAGCCGACCGCCGTCAAGAACGCGCTCTCCGGTACCTGGCTGGGCCACGCGCTGCACCCGGTGCTCACCGATGTGCCCATCGGCGCCTGGGGCATGGCCACCGTGCTGGACCTGACAGCGGGCGAGCGCGGCGCCGTGGCGGCGCGCAAACTCGTCGGCTTCGGCCTGCTGGCCGCGGTGCCGACGGCCGCGAGCGGCGCGTCCGACTGGGCCGACACCTTCGGCGGCCCGCAGCGGGTCGGCCTGGTGCACGGGATGCTCAACGGCGCGGCGACCGTGCTCCAGGCCGCGTCCTGGGTGGCCCGGCTGACCGGCCGTCGGCGCGCCGGTGTGGTGCTGAGCGGGGTGGGCCTCGGCCTGACCGGCGCCTCGGCCTACCTGGGCGGCCACCTGTCGTACGTGAACGGCGTCGGCGTCAACCACACGGCGTTCGAGGAGCCGACCGGCAAGTGGACGGACGTGGCGGCGCTGACCGCGCTGGAGGAGGACAAGCCGCTGCGGGTCGACGCGGGCGGTGTGCCGGTGGTGCTGGTGCGGCACGGCGGCACGGTGAACGCCCTCTCGGCGACCTGCACGCACGCCGGCGGCCCGCTGGACGAGGGCAAGGTCGACGCGGACGGCTGCCTGCACTGCCCCTGGCACGGCAGCGCGTTCCGGCTCTCCGACGGCGAGGTGACGCGGGGTCCGGCGACTGTCCCGCAGCCGGACTGGGACGTGAAGATCTCCCAGGAGCGGGTGCTGGTGCGGGCCGCGAACGCCTGAACCGGTGGCACGGGCGGGTCGGGTGAGGCGGCGCCGGGATGAGGAACCGAATCCGCACGGTGGGACACTCCACGCGTGACTTCGACGAGCTGGTGACGATGCTGCGGAACCACGGCATCACCCATCTGGTCGACGTGCGCTCGTTCCCCTCCTCGCGGAAGTTCCCCCAGTGGAACCGGTCGGCCATCGAGGAGGCGCTGCCGCCCGGCATCGAGTACCGCTGGATTCCGCAGCTGGGCGGACGGCGCCACACGCCCAAGGACGTGCCGAGTCCCAACGGCGCGTGGCGGGTGAAGGCGTTCCGGGACTACGCCGACCACATGGCCACGGACGAGTTCCGGCAGGGCCTGGACGAACTCCTGGAACTGGCCGAGCAGGGCCGGCCCGCCATCATGTGCAGCGAGGCGGTGCCCTGGCGCTGCCACCGCAGGCTCATCACGGACGCGCTGCTGGCGGCGGGCGCGGAGGTGGACCACATCCTGTCGGCGACGAGCACCAAGCCGGCGTCGCTGAACGAGAACGCGCACGTCGAGGACGGGCGCCTCACCTACCCGCCCCCGCCCGAGGAGTCCGACGGGTCCGACGGGTCCGACGAGGCGGGACCGTGAGACGGGGCGCGGGCCGCCTGGAGCGCGCCTGGGAGTGGCTCGCCCTGCACAAGCTGATCCAGCGCGGCAAGGAGCTGGAACTGCTGCACCGGGCCATGGGGTTCGCCACCCTCGCGCTGGTGACCCTGGCCCCGCTGCTGATCGTGGTCGCCGCCGCCGACCCCCTGGTGCGCGGCGGTTTCCCCTCCTGGCTGTCGGACGGCATGGGGCTGTCGGGTCGTTCCGCGAAGGTGCTCAACGAGGTGTTCAGCCCCCCGCGCGAGGTCATCGGCACCACCAGCGCGTGGAGCATCCTCATGCTCGCGGTCTTCGGGGTGTCCTTCGGCGGCAGTGTGCAGAACGCGTTCGAGCGCATCTGGGGGCTGCCCGCAGGACGCTGGCACCGCGTGTGGCGGCAGGCGACCTGGCTGGTGGTGCTGATGGCGTACCTCTACCAGGAGGTGCAGACCGGGACGACCGTGGAGGGGTTCTCCCGGACCTTCCTGACCACGGTGACCACGCTGTTCTTCTTCTGGTGGGGGCCCTGGTTCCTGCTGGGTGGCCAGGTCCGCTGGCGGGAGCTGCTGCCGGGCGCGATCGCCAGCGTGGTGGGCCTGGCCGGGCTGCGCGCCTTCTCCACCCTGGTCTTCAACCCGCTGATCGTGACCAACGCGCTGAGCTACGGGGCGGTCGGCACCGTGCTGGTGGTGTCGTCCTGGCTGATCGGCGTGGGGTTCGTGGTGTACGGGGGCGCGCTGTTCGGCCGCTGGTTCACCGAGCACCACTGGATGCCGTCGCACGATGACAATGACGGACGCGAGGGGCGCGAAGCGGGCGGCTGAGGGGG
>NZ_MUNH01000060.1:338-15361 GCF_002154615.1 Streptomyces recifensis | reverse complement strand
CCCCGAGGCACCGGCCCTCTCCGCCGCCCGCCGACAGACCGGCGCCTTCTCGTCCCGCCCCGCCGACCACCCTCCTCACCCGCTGAAGCGCCGCAGGCACTCTCGTGGGTGAAAACCGCTGCGGGGTTGACGGGGGAGCGGCGTACGCTGGAGAAGCCGAGGCCGCCGTTGGGGGTGGCCGGGATGAGGAGGAATCGCAGGCCATCAGCGCCGGCCCATGACTCAGACACCGACAGCTCACACCTCCGCGCAGGACCAGGCGAGAGCACGGATCAGCGTTCCCGCACAGCACCCGATGGTGACCGTGCTGGGCTCCGGCGACTCCCTCCTGCGCGTGATCGAGAAGGCCTTCCCGGGGGCCGACATCCACGTCCGGGGCAACGAGATCAGCGCGGTCGGCGACCCGGCGGAAGTCGCCCTCATCCAGCGCGTTTTCGACGAGATGATGCTGGTGCTCCGCACCGGGCAGCCGATGACGGAGGACGCAGTGGAACGCTCGATCGCCATGCTCAAGGCGAGCGACAACGGGACGAGCGACGGCCCCGAGACCCCGGCCGAGGTGCTGACGCAGAACATCCTGTCCTCGCGCGGCCGCACGATCCGCCCCAAGACCCTGAACCAGAAGCGCTACGTCGACGCCATCGACAAGCACACCATCGTCTTCGGCATCGGCCCCGCCGGTACCGGCAAGACCTACCTCGCCATGGCGAAGGCCGTACAGGCGCTCCAGTCCAAGCAGGTCAACCGCATCATCCTGACCCGCCCCGCGGTCGAGGCAGGCGAACGCCTCGGCTTCCTCCCCGGCACCCTGTACGAGAAGATCGACCCGTACCTGCGCCCGCTCTACGACGCGCTGCACGACATGCTCGACCCCGACTCGATCCCGCGTCTGATGGCGGCGGGCACGATCGAGGTCGCCCCGCTCGCGTACATGCGTGGCCGGACCTTGAACGACGCCTTCATCATCCTGGACGAGGCCCAGAACACCAGCCCCGAGCAGATGAAGATGTTCCTCACCCGCCTCGGCTTCGACTCCAAGATCGTCATCACCGGTGACGTCACCCAGGTCGACCTCCCCGGCGGCACCAAGAGCGGTCTGCGCCAGGTGCAGGACATCCTGGAGGGCGTCGAGGACGTCCACTTCTCCCGCCTCTCCTCCCAGGACGTCGTCCGGCACAAGCTGGTGGGCCGTATCGTCGACGCGTACGAGAAGTACGACAGCCACGAGGGCACGGGCAAGACCGGCGCCAAGGGCTCCAAGGGGAAGTAGACCAGCACGACCATGTCGATCGACGTCAACAACGAATCCGGCACCGAGGTGGACGAGCAGGCGGTGCTCGACATCGCCCGCTACGCGCTCGCCCGGATGCGCATCCACCCGCTCTCCGAACTGTCGGTGATCGTCGTGGACGCCGACGCCATGGAGCAGCTCCACATCCAGTGGATGGACCTGCCGGGACCGACGGATGTCATGTCGTTCCCGATGGACGAACTGCGACCGCCGGGCAAGGACGACGAGGAACCCCCGCAGGGTCTCCTCGGCGACATCGTCCTGTGCCCGGAGGTCGCGGCCCAGCAGGGCAAGGACGCCCCCACCCAGCACTCCATGGACGAGGAACTCCAGCTCCTCACCGTCCACGGCGTCCTGCACCTCCTCGGCTACGACCACGAGGAACCGGACGAGAAGGCCGAGATGTTCGGCCTCCAGGCCGCCATCGTCGACGGCTGGCGGGCCGAGCGCGGCCTGACCGGGCCGTCCCCGGCGCCGACCGTCTCGTAGGGCGGCCGGTACCTCGATGAGTCCGCAGATCGTGGTCGGCGCGGTCGCGTTGATCGTCGTGGCCTGGCTCGCCGCCTGCGCCGAGGCGGGCATCGCCCGCGTCTCCAGCTTCCGCGCCGAGGAGGCCGTCAAGTCCGGCCGCCGGGGCAGCGCCAAGCTGGCGCAGGTCGCCGCCGACCCCACCCGCTATCTCAATGTGGCCCTGCTGGTCCGCGTCGCCTGCGAGATGGCCGCCGCCGCCCTCGTCACCTACGCCTGCCTGCGTGCCTTCGACGCCACCTGGCAGGCCCTGCTGGTCGCCATCGCGGTGATGGTGCTGGTGTCGTACGTCGCCGTCGGCGTCTCGCCCCGCACCATCGGCCGCCAGCACCCCCTCTCCACCGCCACCGCGGCCGCCTACGTGCTGCTGCCGCTGGCCCGTGTGATGGGCCCCGTGCCCTCGCTGCTCATCCTCATCGGCAACGCCCTCACTCCCGGCAAGGGCTTCCGGCGCGGCCCCTTCGCCTCCGAGGCGGAGCTGCGCGCCATGGTCGACCTCGCCGAGCAGGAGTCGCTGATCGAGGACGAGGAGCGCCGCATGGTGCACTCCGTCTTCGAGCTGGGGGACACCCTGGTCCGCGAGGTGATGGTCCCGCGCACCGACCTGGTCGTCATCGAGCGGTACAAGACCATCCGGCAGGCCCTCACCCTCGCCCTGCGCTCCGGGTTCTCCCGCATCCCGGTCACCGGGGAGAGCGAGGACGACATCGTCGGCATCGTGTATCTGAAGGACCTGGTCCGCAAGACGCACATCAACCGCGACGCCGAGAACGACCTGGTGTCCACCGCGATGCGCCCCGCCGTCTTCGTCCCCGACACCAAGAACGCGGGCGACCTGCTGCGCGAGATGCAGAAGGAACGCAACCACGTCGCCGTCGTCATCGACGAGTACGGCGGCACGGCCGGGATCGTCACCATCGAGGACATCCTGGAGGAGATCGTCGGCGAGATCACCGACGAGTACGACCGTGAGCTCCCGCCCGTGGAGGATCTCGGCGAGGGCCGCCACCGGGTCACCGCCCGCCTGGACATCACCGACCTCGGTGAGCTGTACGGGCTGGAGGAGTACGACGACGAGGACGTGGAAACCGTAGGCGGACTGCTTGCGAAGGCACTGGGCCGCGTGCCCATCGCCGGCGCGAGCGCCGAGGTCGAACTGCCCGACGAGCGACGGCTGAAGCTGACCGCCGAGGCCGCCGCCGGACGCCGGAACAAGATCGTGACGGTACTGGTCGAGCCCGCCGGGGTCCCGGCGCGGGAGGAGAGCACGGAATGAAGCCCCAGGAGCTGCGCGCCCTCTGCCTGTCCTTCAACGCGGTGGAGGAGGAGTTCCCCTTCAACCCGGACACCTCGGTCTTCAAGGTGCTGGGCAAGATGTTCGCCCTCGCGGCGCTGGACGCGCGGCCCCTGACGGTCAACCTCAAGTGCGACCCGGAGGACGCCCAGCGCCTCCGCGCCGACCACGAGGGCCTGATCGTGCCGGGCTACCACATGAACAAGCGGCACTGGAACACCGTCACGGTGGACGCCGGCCTGCCCGACGCCCTGGTCAAGGAACTGGTCGAGGACTCCTACGACCTCGTCGTGGCGGGCCTGCCCAGGGCCGAGCGGCTGAAGCTCGACCGCCCCTGAAAACCCCTACGGGCCTGTGGTGACCCCGTGTCAGAATCCGCCGCATGACCCCTCGCTACCCCCGCCCCCTGCGCCCCGGAGACCGAATCGGCGTGACCTCGCCCTCCAGCGGGGTCCCGGACGCCCTGCGCGGCCGGCTCGACGTGGCCGTGGCCGACCTGAGGGCGCGCGGGTACGAGGTGACGGTGGGCCGGTGCATGGACGGCTCCGGTCATGTGAGCGCCCCGGCCGCCGAGCGGGCCGCCGAACTCACGGCGATGCTCACCGACCCGGCGATCCGGGCCGTGGTGCCCCCGTGGGGCGGCGAGACCGGCGTCGACCTGCTGCCGCTGCTGGACTTCGCGGAGATCGGCCGGGCCGAGCCGACCTGGGTCGTCGGCTACTCCGACGTCTCGGGCCTGCTCGCGCCCCTGACGCTGCGCTCCGGGCTGCCCACCGTGCACGGCAACAACCTCATGGAGACCCCCTACGGGACCCCTGAGGGTCTGCTGTCCTGGCTGGACGTCGTGGAGGCGCCGCAGGGCGGCCCGTTCACCCAGACCCCGCCCGGCCGGTACCGCTCCGGCGGCTGGGACGACTTCGCCCGCCACCCCGACGTTCGTGATCCGAGGCTGGACACCGAGGGCACCTGGACCCGGCTGGACGGCACCGGGGACGTGGACGTCAGCGGGCGCCTCATCGGCGGCTGCGTCGAGATCCTGGCCAACCTCGCCGGGACTCCCTACCTGGACACCGCCGGACTCGCGCCCGGTGAGCCGCTGTTGGTGTACGTGGAGGCCTGCGAGGACGGCGCCTTCAGCATCTGCCGGAACCTGCACGGGATGCGGCTCGCCGGGTTCTTCGACCGGGCCGCCGCGATCCTGGTCGGCCGCACCAAGGCCCCGGACAGCTCCACCCTGACCCAGCACGAGGCGGTGCTCGACGCGCTCGGCCCGCTGGGCGTGCCGATCGTCGCCGACGTGGAGTGCGGGCATGTCGCCCCGTACCTTCCGCTGGTCAACGGCGCGCGCGGCCGCGTGGAGCACACGGCCGCGCGCAGCGCGATCACCCAGACCCTGGACTGAGGTTCAGGCCCTGCGCAGCCCGAGGGCGATCAGGGCGGAAGCGCCCAGCACGATCGCCGCGGACAGGCCGATCACCGTGTGGACTCCGGCCAGCAGGTCGTCGGTGGTGGTGGCCAGCACGCCCAGCAGGGGCACCCCGACCGTGAGGCTGACCTGCTGGGTGGAGGTCACCAGCCCGGTCGCCAGCCCCTGTTCACCGTCCGCCACACCCGAGGTGACGGTGAGGCCGTACGAGATGATCGCGCCGAGGTGGCACATGCTGGCCAGGGACACGGCGGTCACGGCCAGCCACACCGACCAGCCCCCGGCGCTCAGCGGCAGCAGGGCGGCGGTGAGGAGTCCCTGCCCGGCCAGCGAGCCGGCCAGCGTGCGCCGGGCGCCGAACCGGCCGATCACCCTCGGCGCCAGCACGCCCGCCACCGCCGACAGCACGCCCTGCACCCCGAAGACCAGCCCCGTCTCGAACGCCGACAGCCGCAGGACCTCCTGGAGGTACAGGGTGAGGGCGAACACCACGGCCGACATCATCGAGAAGGTGACCAGCCCGCCCAGGTTGCCCCACGCCACCGTGCGGCGGTGCAGCATCGGCAGCGAGACCAGCGGCGCGGCCGTACGGGACTCGATCACGCCGAACGCGGTCAGCAGCGCGAGCCCGGCCACCAGGGCGGTCAGGACGTCCGCCCGGCCGAAGCCCCGGGCGGCGGCGGTGGACAGGGCGTAGATCAGGGACAGCAGACCGGCGGTGACGGTGACGGCGCCCGGCACGTCCAGCCGGGGGCGCTCGGGGGTACGGGACTCGGGCAGCAGCCCCGGCGCGAGCGGCAGTACGATCAGCGCGAACACGGCCAGCAGCGCCATCGTGGAGCGCCAGCCGAGGGCGTCGGTCAGCGCGCCGCCCGCGATCATGCCCGTGGTGAAGCCCAGCGACAGCAGTGTGCCGGAGATGCCGAGCGCGCGGTCGCGGGCCGGGCCCTCGGGGAAGGTGGTCGTCAGCAGCGACATGCCGGTCGGCACGATCGCCGCCGCGCCGAGCCCCTGGAGGGCGCGGCCGGTGAGGAAGGACGCCGGGTCCCAGGCCAGGGCCGCCAGCAGCGAGGCGGCGCCGAACAGGGTGAGCCCCGCCAGGAACAGCCTGCGGCGGCCGAAGAGGTCGCCGACGCGGCCGAACAGCAGCAGGAAACCGCCGGACGGCAGCGCGAACGCGGTGACCGCCCACTGCAGGGCCGTGCGGCTCATGCCGAGGCCGGTGCCCAGCTCGGGCAGCGCCACGTTCAGCACCGAGAAGTCGAGGGCGACCATGAACTGGGCCGCGCAGAGCACGAACAGGACGAGCCGGTCACGCGCCGAGAGCCGGACGGGGCCGACGGGCAGGTCGGTAGGGGGAGTTACGGGGACTGGGGTGTCGATCGCCATGGCAAAGAGCTTCCGACGGCCGGAAGAAACGAGGGGAGTCGGAACTTATGGTGGTGGTGGCACCACCAGACACGGCGACGAGGGGGACGGGGACGTGGCTGCGACGGCGAGCGTGACGAGCATGCCGAGGAATGAACGGCGCACCGAACTGCGGGAGTTCCTGGTGTCCCGGCGTGCCCGGATCACCCCGCAGGAGGCCGGACTCCCGCTCGGCGGCGCCCGGCGCCGCACGCCCGGGCTGCGCCGGGAGGAGGTCGCGGTGCTGGCCGGGGTGAGCGCCTCCTGGTACCAGTGGCTGGAGCAGGGGCGGGACATCTCCGTCTCCCCGCAGGTGCTCGAGGCGGTCTCGCGGGTGCTGCGGCTGAGCGACGCCGAGGTGCGGCACCTCTATCTGCTGGCCGGCCTCAACCCGCCCGCGCCCGAAGTCGTCGCGGGGCGCCGGGACATGTGCGACGGGCTGCGACGGCTGATCGACACCTGGATGCCGTACCCGGCGCACATCATGGACCGCTACTACAACTGCGTGATGTACAACGCGGCGGCGACCGCGGTGTTCGGCATGGGGGAGGGGTCCACCCCTCGGAACTGCCTGGTCGACTTCTTCGCCGACCCGCTGTTCCGCGGCCGCACGCTGAGCTGGGAGGCCAACGCGCGTACGGTCGTCGCGCAGTTCCGGGCGGCCTGCGCGGCGCACCCCGAGGACGAGGGGTTCCGGGCGGTGCTGGACGAAGTGAGCGCCGTCAGCCCGGAGTTCAACGCGCTGTGGGCCGAGCGGGACATCGAGGACCAGGGGCAGATCCGCAAGGAGCTGATGCATCCCCGTGCCGGGCTGCTGGCGGTGGAGTCCACGGCCATGCGGGTGCCGGCCCGGCCCGACCTGCTGATCGTGCTGCACACCCCGCTGCCGGAGGCGGACACCGCGGCGAAGCTGGAGTGGCTGGCGAACGGGTCCGACGGGGTTCGTATGCTCGGGGCATGAGCGAGAACGAGCTTGATCCAGAGGACCGCAAGATCGTGACCCTGGCCCGGTCGGTGCGGGCACGGAACGGGGTCCCGGAGGGGGCCGCCGTACGGGACTCCACGGGCCGCACGTACGCGGCCGGGACGGTGTCCCTCCCCTCGCTTCGGCTCAGCGCGCTGCGTACGGCTGTCGCCATGGCGGTGGCCTCCGGGGCGGAGTCCCTGGAGGCGGCGGCCGTCGTCAGCGCGGCGGGGGATCTTCCGGCGGAGGACCTGGCCGCGGTGGCCGACCTCGGTGGCGCGGGCACGCCCGTGCTGCTCGCCGGTGCGGACGGTGTCGTCACGTCGACCGTCACGACCGGCTGACGCGAGCAGTCCGGGGACCGGTCACAACGCGTCCGGTCCCCGCTCGCCGGTCCTGACCCGCACCACCGTCTCCACCGGCACGGACCACACCTTGCCGTCCCCGATCCTGCCCGTCCTCGCGGCCTCCACGATGGCGTCGATCGCCTCCTCGGCCACCGCGTCCTCGACGACCAGTTCCAGGCGGACCTTGGGGACGAGGTCCACCACGTACTCCGCGCCCCGGTAGACCTCGGTGTGGCCGCGCTGGCGGCCGTAGCCGCTGGCCTCGGTGACGGTGAGGCCGTCGATGCCGAGGTCGCGGAGGGCGGACTTCACCTCGTCCAGACGGTAGGGCTTCACGACGGCGGTGATGAGCTTCATGCGGGGCTCTCGGCTTTCCGGACGGGGGCGCCATGGCCCAGGACCCCGTGATCGTAGGCCGTCTCGGCGTGCACCGTAAGGTCGAGCCCGGTGCGTTCCTCCTCCTCGCTCGCGCGCAGCCCGATCGTGCGGTCGAGCAGCCTGCCGAGCCCGTACGTCACCGCGAAGGCGTATCCGGCGACCGCGAGGACCGCGACGAGCTGGCGCCCCAGCAGCCCGAGTCCGCCGCCGTACAGCAGCCCTTCCGCGCCGCCGGTCAGGGTCTTGTCCGCGAACAGGCCGATCAGCAGCGTGCCGATCACCCCGCCGACCAGGTGGACGCCGACGACGTCGAGGGAGTCGTCGTAGTCGAGCCTGAACTTCCAGCCCACCGCGTACGAGCAGACGACACCGGCGGCCAGGCCGACGGCCAGCGCGCCGAGCAGCGGGACCGTCCCGCAGGACGGGGTGATGGCGACCAGCCCCGCGACCGCGCCGGAGGCGGCGCCCAGGGTGGTGGGATGGCCGTCCCGCTTCTGCTCGACCAGCAGCCAGCCCAGCAGACCGGTGCAGCCGGCGGCCATGGTGTTGAGGAAGGCGGCCGCGGCGAGCCCGTTCGCGCCGAGCGCGGAGCCCGCGTTGAAGCCGAACCAGCCGAACCACAGCAGCCCGGCACCGAGCATCACCATCGGCAGGCTGTGCGGCCGCATGGCGTCCTTCTTGAAGCCCAGCCGGGGTCCGAGCACCAGGCACAGCGCGAGCCCCGAGGCCCCGGACGTGATCTCGACCGGCAGACCGCCCGCGAAGTCCAGCGCCCCCAGCTTCTGCCCGATCCACCCGCCCGGCCCCCACACCCAGTGCGTGACCGGAACGTATACGAGCAGCGTCCACACCGGCACCAGCACCAGCCAGGCCCCGAACCGGGTGCGGTCCGCGACCGCGCCGCTGATCAGGGCCGCCGTGATGACGGCGAAGGTCAGCTGGAAGGTGGCGAAGAGCAGGGTGGGGACGCTGCCGTGCAGACTCGCCGGGCTCACCCCGGCCATCCCGGCGTTCCCCAGCCCGCCGAGCAGCCCGCCGCCGATGTCGCCGGTGAACGCGAGGGAGTAGCCGGCCACCAGCCAGACCACGGTGACCAGGGCGATGGACACGAAGCTCATCATCAGCATGTTGAGGACGCTCTTCGCGCGGACCATGCCGCCGTAGAAGAGGGCCAGGCCCGGTGTCATCAGCAGCACCAGGGCGGTGGCGGCGAGCAGCCAGGCGGTGTCACCGCTGTCCGCGTGCGCGGCGGCGAGAGTCACGGGCGTCTCCAGTGATCCGGGGGAGCGGGCTCGTCAGAGGGTCACGGGTACGCGTTTCCGGTCGCCTACAGGGGCGTTTCCGGCAGGTTTCGGCCCGCTCCGGCGCCCTGAGACGCTGGTCGCGGAGGTGTGGCGGACGCCCGTGCGGCACGGGCTCGCGGATCAGGGAGAATGGTCGGCATGAGCGTTCGTACCCAGTCATCCGAGCGGTCGGGCGAGAACGCCCACCGCGCAGGCTTCGCGTGCTTCGTGGGCCGACCCAACGCGGGCAAGTCCACCCTCACGAACGCTCTGGTCGGGCAGAAGGTGGCCATCACCGCCGACCAGCCGCAGACCACCCGGCACACCGTGCGCGGCATCGTGCACCGGGACGACGCCCAGCTGATCCTGGTCGACACCCCCGGCCTCCACAAGCCGCGCACCCTGCTGGGCGAGCGGCTGAACGACGTGGTGCGCACGACCTGGGCCGAGGTCGACGTGATCGGCTTCTGCCTCCCGGCGAACGAGAAGATCGGCCCCGGCGACCGCTTCATCGCCAAGGAGCTGGCCGGGATCAAGAAGACCCCCAAGGTCGCCATCGTCACCAAGACCGACCTGGTCGACTCCAAGACCCTCGCCGAGCAGCTCATCGCCATCGACCAGCTCGGCAAGGAGCTGGGCTTCGAGTGGGCCGAGATCGTGCCGGTGTCGGCGACCGGTGGCAAGCAGGTGGGCCTGCTGGCCGACCTGATCGTGCCGCTGCTCCCCGAGGGTCCCGCGCTCTACCCCGAGGGCGACCTCACCGACGAGCCCGAGCAGGTCATGATCGCGGAGCTGATCCGCGAGGCCGCGCTGGAGGGCGTGCGCGACGAACTGCCGCACTCCATCGCCGTCGTCGTGGAGGAGATGCTCCCGCGCGAGGACCGCCCGGCCGACCGGCCCCTGCTCGACATCCACGCCAACGTCTACATCGAGCGGCCCAGCCAGAAGGGGATCATCATCGGCCCCAAGGGCAAGCGGCTGAAGGACGTCGGCATCAAGTCCCGCAAGCAGATCGAGGCCCTGCTCGGTACGCCCGTCTTCCTCGACCTGCACGTGAAGGTCGCCAAGGACTGGCAGCGCGACCCCAAGCAGCTCCGCAAGCTCGGTTTCTGAGCCCGCGCCCGCTGAGCCTTCAGCCCCGCTGCGCCCGCAGCAGGTCCCGGTACCAGTGGTACGACGCCTTCGGGGTCCGCCGCAGCGTGGCGAAGTCCACGTCCACCAGGCCGAAGCGGCGGGCGTAGCCCTCGGCCCACTCGAAGTTGTCCAGCAGCGACCACACGAAGTAGCCGCGCACGTCGACCCCTTCGGTGAGCGCGGCGTGGACCGCGCGGACATGGCCGTCCAGGTAGGCGATGCGGTCCTGGTCGTCCAGCCCGTCGTAGGAGCAGCCGTTCTCGGTGATGACGAGGGGCGGGAGCCGGTCGCCGTAGCGGTCCCGGAGCCCGGTCAGCAGGCCGGTCAGCGCCTCGGGGACGACCGGCCAGCCGAAGTCGGTCACCGGGACACCCTCGAACTCCCGCAGTGAAAAGGGGAGTTCGGCGGGCAGCGGCACACCGCCGAACTCGGTGGGCTCGCCCTGGGGGGCACCCACGCGCGCCGGGGCGTAGTAGTTGATCCCGTACCAGTCCAGTGGTTCCGCGATGATCCGCAGGTCGTCCTCGGCGCCCTCGGGCATCAAGGCGGACGTGCCGTCCGGGTACGCGCCCAGGAGGACGGGTTCGGCGAAGAGGCGGTTGAGGAGCAGGTCGTAGAAGCCGGCCGCCTCCACGTCCGCCGGGTCGGCGGAGGCGGGCTCCACGGGGGAGTGGGAGTTGGCGATGCCGATGTCCGTCGCCCCGGCCGCGCGCAGCGCCCGTACCGCCAGGCCGTGCGCGAGGAGCTGGTGGTGGGCGGCCGGGAGCGCGTCGAAGAGCAGGGCCTTGCCGGGGGCGTGGGTGCCCAGCGCGTGGCCCAACAGGGTGTGCTCGGCGGGCTCGTTGAGGGTGATCCAGCGCGGTACGCGATCCCCGAGGCGGGCCGCGACACGGGAGACGTGGTCCGCGAACCGGTGCGCGGTGTCCCGGTCCAGCCAGTCGAGCCCGGCCGGCAGATCCCAGTGGAACAGCGTCGGCACCGGCTTCACCCCCGCCTCGCACAGCGCGTCCACCAGCCGGTCGTAGAAGTCCGGCCCGCCGGGGGAGTTGACGCGCGGCCAAGAGACTGAGAAGCGGTACGCGTCCACGCCGAGGCCGGCCAGCAGGGCCACGTCCTCCGGATAGCGGTGGTAGTGGTCGCAGGCCACGGCTGCGGTCGAGCCGTCCTTCACCCGGCCCGGCTCGGCCGTGAACACGTCCCACACGGAGGGTTCGCGCAGGTCGGCGGCGCCCTCGATCTGGTGCGCCGAGGTCGACACCCCCCACAGGAAGCCGTCGGGGAAGCGGGGGAGAGGGCCGTGCGCGTCCGTCACCATGGGCCGGATCATCCGCACCCGGCCCCCGCCGCGTCAACGCCGCGTCGCTCCGGGCCGGCGAGACACCCCCTAGGCACCCTCCTTCAGCACGCGCGACACCAACTCCCGCTGGGCCTCGGTCAGCCGGGGGTCGGCCGCGTGGACGGTGCGGCCGTCCACCGTGATCTCGTAGTGGAAGCCGTCCGGGACACCCGGTACGGGGGTGTCCGGTGCGGCGGCCAGGGCCTGGTCGGCCAGGGTGCGCCACTCCGCCGCGTCGGCGCGCCCGGAGGTGTCCACCTCCGCCTGCCGCTCGATGCCCGCGAAGCCGCCGGTACGCCGTACTTGGATACGCATGGCCCCAGTGTCCGGCACAGCGGCTACAGCGTCTCCACCCCCACTTCCTCCCACGCCTTCTCCACCGCCTGGAGTTCGGCGCCCGCGCCGAACCGCTCGCGGGCGGCCTTCACGGTCAGCGTGGCGAAGTCGGCGAACTGGGCGTCCTCCTTGAGCTTGCCGCCGGTCAGCACGTCGTACCAGATCTGGCCGGTCTTCTCCCAGGCGTAGCCGCCGATCGCGGTGGCCGCGAGGTAGAAGGCGTGGTTGGGGATGCCGGAGTTGATGTGGACGCCGCCGTTGTCCCGGCCGGTGTGCACGTAGTGCTGCATGTCGGCGGGCTGGGGGTCCTTGCCGAGCACGTCGTCGTCGTACGCGGTGCCCGGGGCCTTCATCGAGCGCAGGGCCTGGCCCTGGACGCGCGGGGCGAGCAGGCCGGCGCCGATCAGCCAGTCCGCCTCGGCGGCGGTCTGGCGGAGCGTGTACTGCTTGATCAGCGAGCCGAACACGTCGGACAGCGACTCGTTGAGCGCGCCGGACTGGCCGAAGTAGGCGAGGTTGGCGGTGTACTGCGTGACGCCGTGGGTGAGTTCGTGGCCGATGACGTCGACCGGGATGGTGAAGTCGAGGAAGATCTCGCCGTCCCCGTCGCCGAACACCATCTGCTCGCCGTTCCAGAAGGCGTTGTCGTAGTCCTTGTCGAAGTGGACCGTGGCGTTGAGCGGGAGGCCCTGGCCGTCGATGGAGTGGCGGCCGTACACCTTCAGATACAGCTCGAAGGTGGCACCCAGGCCCGCGTAGGCCCGGTTGACCGTGGCGTCGGAGCCCGGCTCGGAGCCCTCGGTGCGGACCTTCTTGCCGGGCAGGTGCTGTTTGTGCCCGGCGTCGAAGATGGTGCGGTCCGGCTGGTCCCCGTCGGCGGGGGCGGCAGCAGGGGCCTGCCCGCCGATCACGGTGGTCAGCCGGCGGCGGGTGCGCTCCAGGGCGTCCCGCTCCAGGGAGCGGCGGGCCGGGCCGGACAGTGCCGGGTCGGAGTCGCGCGCGAGCTTGTCGAGGAGGTGCGGCGGCACGATGGTGCAGAAGACGGGCTCATGGCCCCCGTTGGTCGTCATGCCAATAAATGGTCGCACCGGGCGATGGTCATGTCACTAGGTGTGACCGTGACGGATGAAATACGGTGATATCTCTCGTCACTCCCCGTCACCGAGTGGTATGGACCCTCATCACGAGCCCACGTCCCCCGTACCGGTTCCGCATGCTGATACGCCCCCGCGCGTCCGGCGGGCCTCGGCTAGGCTGCACAGCATCATGCGTTTCGGGCTGCTTCTCCTTAGCTGCCGCGGCGAGGGCCTGTAAGCAAGGCCGACCCCCTCCCCGCGGTGCTTTTGGCGTTGCGTCGTCGGCCGTCCCAAGGACTTTCCGAGGAGCCCACGCGATCATGGCGAACCGCCAGCAGCCCAGCCCCATGCCGTTCCAGCGCTACGGCCAGTACGAGCAGGTCGACATCCCCGACCGCACCTGGCCCGGCAAGCGCGTCACCGTGGCCCCCCGCTGGCTCTCCACCGACCTGCGCGACGGCAACCAGGCACTGATCGACCCGATGTCGCCCGAGCGCAAGCGCCGGATGTTCGACCAGCTGGTGAAGATGGGCTACAAGGAGATCGAGGTCGGCTTCCCCGCATCCGGCCAGACCGACTTCGACTTCGTGCGCTCCATCATCGAGGAGGAGGGCGCGATCCCCGAGGACGTGACGATCTCCGTCCTCACCCAGGCCCGCGAGGACCTGATCGAGCGGACCGTGGAGTCCCTGAAGGGCGCCCGCCGCGCCACCGTCCACCTGTACAACGCCACCGCGCCCGTCTTCCGCCGGGTGGTCTTCCGGGGCTCCAAGGAGGACATCAAGCAGATCGCGGTCGACGGCACCCGCCTGGTCGTGGAGTACGCGGAGAAGCTGCTGGGCCCGGAGACCGAGTTCGGGTACCAGTACAGCCCGGAGATCTTCACCGACACCGAGCTGGACTTCGCCCTGGAGGTCTGCGAGGCGGTGATGGACGTCTACCAGCCCGGTCCGGGCCGCGAGATCATCCTCAACCTGCCCGCCACCGTGGAGCGTTCGACCCCGTCCACGCACGCCGACCGGTTCGAGTGGATGCACCGCAACCTCTCCCGCCGCGAGCACGTCGTCCTGTCCGTGCACCCGCACAACGACCGGGGCACCGCCGTGGCCGCAGCCGAGCTGGCGCTGATGGCCGGCGCCGACCGGGTCGAGGGCTGCCTGTTCGGCCAGGGCGAGCGCACCGGCAACGTCGACCTGGTCACCCTGGGCATGAACCTGTTCTCGCAGGGCGTCGACCCCCAGATCGACTTCTCCGACATCGACGAGATCCGTCGCACGTGGGAGTACTGCAACCAGATGGAGGTCCACCCGCGCCACCCGTACGTGGGCGACCTGGTCTACACGTCCTTCTCCGGCTCCCACCAGGACGCCATCAAGAAGGGCTTCGACGCGATGGAGGCCGATGCGGCCGCGCGGGGTGTCGGCGTGGGCGAGCTGGAGTGGGCGGTGCCGTACCTGCCCATCGACCCCAAGGACGTCGGCCGCTCCTACGAGGCCGTGATCCGGGTCAACTCGCAGTCCGGCAAGGGCGGTGTGTCGTACGTCCTGAAGAACGACCACAAGCTGGAGCTGCCGCGCCGGATGCAGATCGAGTTCTCGAAGATCATCCAGGCCAAGACGGACGCCGAGGGCGGCGAGATCACCCCGCGCGACATCTGGGCCGCCTTCCAGGACGAGTACCTGCCGAACCCGGAGAACCCCTGGGGCCGTATCCAGGTCCGTACCGGCCAGTCGACCACCGACACGGACGGCGTGGACACGCTGACCGTGGAGGCGACGGTGGACGGCGAGGACACCGTGCTGACCGGTACCGGCAACGGCCCGATCTCCGCGTTCTTCGACGCGCTGCAGTCGATCGGCGTGGACGTACGCCTGCTGGACTACCAGGAGCACACGATGAGCGAGGGCGCGTCCGCGCAGGCCGCCTCCTACATCGAGTGCGCGGTCGGCGACAAGGTGCTGTGGGGCATCGGCATCGACGCGAACACGACACGTGCGTCGCTGAAGGCGGTCGTCTCCGCGGTGAACCGCGCGACCCGCTGACCCCGCCCCACCCGGCGCTTCGGTGCCCCGCCCGCTGTATACGGCGGCCGGGGCACCGTCGTCTTCCGGCCAGACAACGCCCCAGGTCACGGGCCGGTCTCGTCCGGGGTGCTGACTCCGACTCCGTGATGTGGCTAACATCACGCCCACGCGGCGATGTTGCCGCGTGGTTACGTGCGGA